>NZ_CP143297.1:715000-720000 GCF_045689975.1 Dietzia kunjamensis
TTAGTACCGTGAGGGAATGGTGAAAAGTACCCCGGGAGGGGAGTGAAATAGTACCTGAAACCGTGTGCTTACAATCCGTCAGAGGCTTTAGGGCTGATGGCGTGCCTTTTGAAGAATGAGCCTGCGAGTTAGTGGTATGTCGCGAGGTTAACCCGTGTGGGGAAGCCGTAGCGAAAGCGAGTCCTAATAGGGCGTTTCCAGTGGCATGCTCTAGACCCGAAGCGGAGTGATCTACCCATGGCCAGTGTGAAGCGACGGTAAGACGTCGTGGAGGCGCGAACCCACTTAGGTTGAAAACTGAGGGGATGAGTTGTGGGTAGGGGTGAAAGGCCAATCAAACTCCGTGATAGCTGGTTCTCCCCGAAATGCATTTAGGTGCAGCGTCGCATGTTTCACCTCGGAGGTAGAGCTACTGGATGGCCGATGGGCCCTACAAGGTTACTGACGTCAGCCAAACTCCGAATGCCGAGGTGTGAGAGTGCGGCAGTGAGACTGTGGGGGATAAGCTTCATAGTCGAGAGGGAAACAGCCCAGATCGCCGGCTAAGGCCCCTAAGCGTGTACTAAGTGGAAAAGGATGTGGGATCGCTGAGACAGCCAGGAGGTTGGCTTAGAAGCAGCCACCCTTGAAAGAGTGCGTAATAGCTCACTGGTCAAGTGGTCCTGCGCCGACAATTTAGCGGGGCTCAAGTACACCGCCGAAGCCGCGGCATTCATACAATAACCTCCTCCGGGCAGGTGTATGGATGGGTAGGGGAGCGTCGTGTGGCCATAGAAGCGCCGGAGTGATCCAGGCGTGGAGGCCACACGAGTGAGAATGCAGGCATGAGTAGCGAATGACGAGTGAGAAACTCGTCCGCCGAATGATCAAGGGTTCCTGGGTCAAGCTAATCTGCCCAGGGTGAGTCGGGACCTAAGGCGAGGCCGACAGGCGTAGTCGATGGACAACGGGTTGATATTCCCGTACCCGTGTATGCGCGCCCATGGTGAATCAGTGATACTAACCGCCCTGAACGTCCTAGAGCATCCTTCGGGATGACGTGGACCGGATGCGCGGGACCTGAACTGGTAGTAGCCAAGCGATGGGGTGACGCAGGAAGGTAGCTGGGCCAGTCAGTGGTTGTACTGGTGTAAGAGTGTAGGCCGTGACATAGGCAAATCCGTGTCACATCAAGGCTGAGACTTGATGCATACCCGTTGTGGGGAATTCAGTGATCCTATGCTGCCGAGAAAAGCCTCTAGTGAGTTCATACACGGCCCGTACCCCAAACCGACACAGGTGATCAGGTAGAGAATACCAAGGCGATCGAGAGAACTGTGGTTAAGGAACTCGGCAAAATGCCCCCGTAACTTCGGGAGAAGGGGGACCACGCCCGGTGACGATCCTTGCGATCTGAGCTGGGGGTGGTCGCAGAGACCAGAGAGAAGCGACTGTTTACTAAAAACACAGGTCCGTGCGAAGACGTAAGTCGATGTATACGGACTGACGCCTGCCCGGTGCTGGAAGGTTAAGAGGACCGGTTAGCCGCAAGGCGAAGCTGAGAATTTAAGCCCCAGTAAACGGCGGTGGTAACTATAACCATCCTAAGGTAGCGAAATTCCTTGTCGGGTAAGTTCCGACCTGCACGAATGGCGTAACGACTTCTCTGCTGTCTCGACCACAGACTCGGCGAAATTGCACTACGAGTAAAGATGCTCGTTACGCGCGGCAGGACGAAAAGACCCCGGGACCTTTACTATAGCTTGGTATTGGCGTTCGATTCGGTTTGTGTAGGATAGGTGGGAGACTGTGAAGCATGCACGCCAGTGTGTGTGGAGTCGTTGTTGAAATACCACTCTGATCGTATTGGACGTCTAACCTCGGCCCATGATCTGGGTTAGGGACAGTGCCTGGTGGGTAGTTTAACTGGGGCGGTTGCCTCCTAAAGAGTAACGGAGGCGCCCAAAGGTTCCCTCAGCCTGGATGGCAATCAGGTGTTGAGTGCAAGTGCACAAGGGAGCTTGACTGTGAGACTGACACGTCGAGCAGGGACGAAAGTCGGGACTAGTGATCCGGCACCGGCAAGTGGAAGCGGTGTCGCTCAACGGATAAAAGGTACCCCGGGGATAACAGGCTGATCTTCCCCAAGAGTCCATATCGACGGGATGGTTTGGCACCTCGATGTCGGCTCGTCGCATCCTGGGGCTGGAGTAGGTCCCAAGGGTTGGGCTGTTCGCCCATTAAAGCGGCACGCGAGCTGGGTTTAGAACGTCGTGAGACAGTTCGGTCTCTATCCGCCGCGCGCGTAAGAAACTTGAGGAAGGCTGTCCCTAGTACGAGAGGACCGGGACGGACGAACCTCTGGTGTGCCAGTTGTTCCACCAGGAGCATCGCTGGTTAGCTACGTTCGGAAGGGATAACCGCTGAAAGCATCTAAGCGGGAAGCCTGTTCCAAGATGAGGTTTCTCACCACCTTCGCGTGGTTAAGGCCCCCCACAGACCATGGGGTTGATAGGCCGGAACTGGAAGCGCAGCAATGCGTGCAGGTGACCGGTACTAATCGGCCGAGGGCTTACACACAAACAGCCCCTAAAGAATCGCAACGCGTCCACTGTGCAGTATCTGAAACAACACACCCACGCAAAAACACGTGGGCCTTGTTTCACAGAGTTACGGCGGCCATAGCGGCAGGGAAACGCCCGGTCCCATTCCGAACCCGGAAGCTAAGCCTGCCAGCGCCGATGGTACTGCACTCGTGAGGGTGTGGGAGAGTAGGTCACCGCCGAACACAACTTCACACGAGAGCCCCGAATCACCCTCACCGGTGACTCGGGGCTCTCGTCATTTCACCCACACCAGGCCGGCCCACACCAGGCCGGCCCGCACCAGGCCGACCCGGCCATCAGGCCGACCCGGCCATCAGGCCAGCCGACCGCCGGCGGCACCCATCACCCGACGCGCCAACGCCGAACCCCGCAACTGCTCCACACCCACGACCTCACCACCGGGACCCGACAACGGCACCCGCCAATTCGGATACTCATCCGACGTCCCCGGAACATTCACCGGGTTCGCCTATAGGCGGATGGGCACGTGCGTCTCTAGCGGGCTGGGCGGTCGAAGAGCGAGCATCCTCACCAACGGAAGTTTCGTGTCCATCCTCGAGGGTTCCTCCACTATCGGGGTTTTTGACGACGACGCGTGCTTGATTCCCACCTAGGCCGGGCAGCTCGTGCTTGTTCTCCTCTTCAGCTTGCGACGATCCGCCCGTCGGTAGTCTTTCCACGCAGGGATGGCCCGGGATACCTTGCGTCGTCGTTGGAGGTGGCCGTCACTGTGGGCACGGGATCGTCGTTGAAGACGGTGACTATCGGTCGAAGTCGTCACCTGACCGAGCCAGAAGACTCTGACGACACTCACCTCGTGCGCCCAGATCGGCGAGCCCCGCCCGGATAGCCATGAAGCTGGAGAATCTGGGACTCGGAGTTCGCACGCGATGAGGTCTGCGCGGGGGTCACCGGCATTCCTGTCTCATTCGGCCCGCCGGAGATGGGTCGAGCAGGGAAGTCCGTGGACGGGTGCAGCGCTCGAGCTCCCTGTTCGGCCCAGGGTCAGACGGGAGCGCTGGCGCCCTGATCGTGGATGAACACGCCGTCGGGGCTGATCTTGTCGCCGTCCGTCCTCGGTTCACTACCCACCTCGAACAGCCGCCTTCTCCACGAGTGTGAGGGCGCCCGTGTAGCCGGTCTCGGGCGGCAGCGCGATCGTGTCGTCCCCGCCCGGGGGTAGAAAATCACCGCAGGGGGTGACCGGGTGTGACCAGGTCATCTTCGATAGAGGCGGCGAGAGCCTAACGCTCAACGTGCGGCTCTGTAGCTGCTCTGGTCCACTCGGCGGCCACGACCGGCCAAAAATTGTGCGGGCGCTCGGTTTAGATCCCGTCCTCTCCGGCATGGTGGGTGACGCGGTGCGGAAAGGGGCTCATGGGCAGAGCCGAAAGGCAGTCCTTTGAACCCCCCGAGGTCGGTGTCGGGCCGTCGTTGCAGGTTCGGACGAAGGCTGCCGCCGGGATACAGTCCAGCACCGCGGACGGTCAAAGCGCCGGGCTCGAGGGCGCTTCTCACGCTGGCTGGCTCGGCTGAATCTCGGCCCGGCTCGAGGGCCGCGGCGAGGGCATGCGCGCACTCTGCCGGTTGGCACCCGGCCGTGGACGCAGCAATGCCGGCGGGGCACACCGGCTCGTCGGCCCAGGCATTGTCCGCTAGCGGTTCCACTCGGGTGCTGAGGGCACCGGGCCGACGAGACGGTTGACCCGGGTTCCGATGACCGCGGATCGTGTTCGAGTGAAGGCCTCAGCGGCTGGGGGGCCATGAATGATCCCGACGTGGCCGATGATCACGACATGCCCAATTGCCGGTCGCGATGCCGAACATCTCGCGGTCCAGCCATCACCGCCGAGAATGGTGGGGCCATCGCGGTCCCAATGATGAACCTCGTGGGGAGTGCGCTGACCGATCACCGCGGGCTCCCGAGTCGGGCCTCCCAGGAGTCGTCGGATGCGGCCACCCGGGCGAGTACGCCGATGTCCGAATCGACAGAGATCTCGTCGGTGTCGCAACCGGCTCGCGCGTCGCCCGACACGCGAGCGGCGGGACGGCACGGGGGTCTGCAATCACGAAGAGGCGCCGTGGGGAACCGTAGACAAACCACCTCCACGGCGTTATCCGGTTGGTCGATGAGGAGGGCACCAATCCCGGAGGCGTTCAGAGTCCGAACGTGGCAACAGTCGAAGTAGTGTCGGCCGCGATCCATCAGCGTGTTCGCGTCGCGCATGGTCAGGGCCGGCACGAAAGAGACGAGTACGGTCGACGCTAGCGTCCAGATTGGCGCGCGGATCATCGATCACGCGGTACCGGGTCGACGACGCGGGGGAGTCGGGGTCAGAGCATAAGCTCCGCTTCGAGCGAGACGGCGGTCCCACGGGCGAGGAGCTCTCGCATGTCAAACAGGGTCGGTTGCGG
>NZ_CP143298.1:0-58850 GCF_045689975.1 Dietzia kunjamensis
GCAAGGCCGTACGTGGGCGCCGACGGTCGCGGCGCTGGGGCTGTTGGCGTGGTTCGTGGGTCATTGGTCGTTCGCGGTGCGACACGGGCGTGCGCTATCGGTCGGCGATAGCGCTGTGGGTGATCGATAGGACCCCACTGCGGTGGACGATCCCGCGGTATTGGCAGCTGCGCCGGCAACGTCGACAAACAGTGGCCCGCTGACACATCCGGGGCCGCCAATAAGAAAGGCCCCGCCGTCGGCGAGGCCACTACTGCGAGCGACTGTACTCCCCAGGCTTTAGAACAGTGAGGGTGTGTCGAGGGGCGCGGCGTTGCCACAGGCGCGGGCGTAGGCGCGCGCGTCCCAACCGGAGGCGAGGGCGTCGCGGACGGCTAGGGATCGGGCGTGGCGGTTGGTGTGTTGGTCGGGGTTGCGGATGGCTCCGGTGCGACCGCACGCGACGGCGTAGCGCAGGTTTGCTGACTGGGTAGAGGCGACGACATGCCCCGGGTCGACGCGTACGCACAGGGGTTCGTTGCATCGGTGTTCGGCCACGACATCGTCTGACAGTTGGTCGGCGAGCAGGAGTGCGAATCGGTGCCCGGACTCGGTGCGACTGACGCCACCCGATCTCCACGTCAGGCGTGTATAGCCGTCGACACCGCTGATCGCTGCAATGAGAAACCAGCACCCGTCCCCGGGCGCTTTGACGACCCGGGACCAGAACGCGTCGATCGCCGCCTGGGTGGGCGGCAGTGTCGAACTGTAGGGGCGAGACCGCCGCACCGCGGCCGAGGGGGCAGGCGCCGGAATCAGGTCCAGGCCTGGCAGAGGAATGTCCACGCCTGCGGGACTGGTGCGCGGGTCAGTGGGACTCGGCACCGTTGTGGTCCGAGGTCGCATCCGACGCCTGCTCGTCAGTGGTTTCCGGCGTTTCGTCTTCGGTTGCGGTGCGGTTCTTCGCGGAGCGGATCGCCGCGGCGACCTCGCGGGCGGACAGGCCGGTCATCTCGGCCAGGTCGGCCTGGACGACGCCGAGGTCCTTCAGCTCGATGAGCGCCTCCCCCAGGGCGGCCTCGGCGTCGGCGCGGGCGTCGATCGCGGAGAACACCGCCACGAGCTTTGCTTCGCGCTTGCGTGCCCGCTCCAGCTCGGTGGCGATCGCCTGGCGGGCACGGGCCCGCGCGGTCTGGGAACGCGAATCAGTCTTCGTAGCAGCCATAGCTCAAACCCTAGAGCACCACTGCGACATCAGCGAGCACCAACCACTCCCCCAACCGACCACCGCTTCACGATTGACGGCCCCTGTAGAACCGCCACCACCGTGCCCAGATACAACACTCGCTAGCGCTCACTAGAACGGCCTCACACAGTAGGCACTATTAGTGAGATCGGGAAGGCACTGGTCACGGCGTCGCGCGACGCGACGCGTAGACGCCGCCTTTCAACACGCCTACGCTGGAGCGCATGATGACCCTCCGAGCGGTACATGCAGGTACTGGATACCAGTACCTGCTGCGCTCGGTGGCCACCAACGACGCCGACCCCGAGGGCAAGTCCTTGTCGGACTACTACGCGGCGAAAGGCACCCCGCCTGGGCGCTGGATCGGCTCCGGCCTCACCGGTCTGAACTCTGAGGCAACCACGTCCGGGGCCACCGTCACGGAATCGCAGATGGCTGCGCTCTACGGCGAAGGTTTGCACCCGGACACCGACGAGAAGATGCTCGCCGGAACATCACTGTCTGACTGCAAACTCGGACGATCCTTCCCGGTCTTCACCGGAACCTCCGAGGTTCTGGCCGCACTATCTGCTGCCGAGAAGCAGTTCCTGTCAACCGAGAAAAGGCGACCCACTGTGCAGGAGCGGGCGCAGCTGGCCGAGCAGATAGGTCGCCCGTTCTACACCGAGAAGTTCGGCTACGAACACGCCTCCGGCAAAGACATCGTTGCCTGGATCAACCGCGAACGCGACCAGGTAAAGCAAGCAGTCGCCGGGTTCGACTTCACCTTCTCTCCGGTGAAAAGTGTCAGCGTTCTGTGGGCACTGGCGGACGAACAGACGTCCGCGAGAGTGGCGGCACTGCACCACGAAGCCGTGGCCGAGGCACTGTCCTGGGCAGAGGACAACGCCATCTACACCCGCGTCGGTGTCAAAGGAATCCAGCAGGTCAAAACCCGGGGACTCATCGCCTCGGAGTTCACCCATTTTGATACCCGAGGAGGCGACCCGGACCTGCACTCCCACGTCCTAGTCGCCAACAAAGTGCAAGGCCCCGACGGACGATGGTTGAGCCTGGATTCACGGGCAATCCACCAGATGCACCAAGCGATCTCGGCCCGCTACGATGCGATCCTGCACGACAAGCTCACCCGCCAGATGGGTGTCGAGTTCGAGGCCCACTACCCACACCGGGATAAGGCTCCGATCTGGGAAATCGCCGGGATTGACCGCCGACTCATCGACGCATTCTCATCCCGCCGCACCCTCGCCAGACCTGTTTACGACCGCCTAGTTGCCGAGTTTGTCGACACCCACGGGCGCCAACCTTCGCAACGTGCTGCCTACGCTCTGTGGCAGAAGGCGATCCTGGACACTCGTGACGCCAAGAAGCCCGCGCAGTCCCTTGACGAACTCCGCAACGCGTGGCGACAGGCCGCTCAAGAGCGCGTGGGAGCCGAAGCAGTCGAGGCCATCACCGAGCGCGTGACCGCCTCCGATACCGAAACAGAGCGACCGGTATTTGACGTCCAGGAGCACACCCAGCTGGTGGCTCGGCAGGCCATCTCACGGGTGACCCAGATGCGTGCACAGTTCCGCGCCTCACACGTGGACACCGCCGTATCCACCGCACTCAAGGGCTACCGCTTTACCACCGACGAGGAGCTGAATCGAGCCCACGCCGCTGTGCTGGAGTACGCCATGGAAAGCATTGCGGTGCCCCTGACACCACCGGAACCACTGACTCTGCCGGCGCAGTTGATGACTGAGCAAGACAGGGGAATTGACCGGCACGCCAACAGCGAAAAGTTCACCACCGACGCCGTCCTCGACGCCGAAACCGCTGTCCTTGACGCTGCCCAAACCCCGGTCGCAGTGTTCGCCACCGACGCCGCACTTGATGCTGCCGAGCAGGCCCACCTCGCGGCCACCGGGTGGAGCCTGAACCCCGGCCAGCACGCTCTGGCACAGCACCTGCTCACCGTCGGAACACTCGTGGCCGCAGGGGTCGGGCCGGCCGGCACCGGCAAGACCGCCTCGATGAAGATCGTGGCCGATACCTGGCAAGAAACAGGACGGAAGGCGATCGGGCTGGCTCCCTCTGCCGCCGCCGCCAGCGTGCTGTCAGAAGACATCCACGCCCCCGCCCACACCATCGACTCGCTGACCTTCACCTGGCGAGGACTCCACCCCAACCAGCCCGGACAAACCCTGTCGGCACTGCCGGTACAGATCAACCCCGGCGACATGCTCCTGGTCGATGAAGCCGGAATGGCCAGCACCGAGAACCTCGCCGCACTGACCGAGATCGCCGCCGAATCCGGGGCAGTCGTGCGACTGATCGGCGACCCGTACCAGCTGTCCGCGGTCAACTCCGGCGGCATCTTCGCGGAAGTGTGCCGCACCCCCGGCACCGTAGAGCTCGACCAGGTCATGCGCATGGGAGCAGACACCCAGCAAGCAGAAGCAACACTGGGGCTTCGTGTCGGCGACACCGATGCCCTCGAGCTATACCAAGGCCGCGACTGGATCAGTGGTGGACACCGAGAGTCCATGCTCACCGACGCCGTGCAGGCCTACCTCGCCGACCGCGACGCCGGCCGCAAGTCACTGATCATCGCCTCCCGCAACGACGACGTCGACACCCTCAACGAAGTCATCCGCGCACAACGCATCGCAGAAGGCCTCGTCGACGACACCCGCACCACCACCGTCTCCCGCTCAGACACCGTCGGCGTCGGAGACACCGTCATCGCCCGCAAGAACTCGAAGCTCTACACCACAGACAGCAAATACCTCGGGCGGGTCATCAACGGCCAACTCTTCACCGTCACCGACCTCGCCGACGACGGCACACTCGCCGTACGCGACATCAACACCGGCCAGGACATGCTCATCCCCGCCGACTACGCCGGCACCAACATGCACCTGGGCTACGCGGCCACCATCCACCGCGCCCAAGGCTCCACCGTGGATACCACCCACGCCGTCATCGACACTGGCGTCGACCGGGCCGGCCTGTACGTCGCCATGACCCGCGGCAAGAAAGAAAACCGCGTCTACACGGTCTGCGAACCTGACCTGGATCTGGCTGCCGAGGACGGGCACATGCACTCGGCCGGCGATAGTCCCGCACCCACCGCACTCGAGGTGCTGTCCACCGTTTTGGCCCGTGACACCCGGCACACCTCAGCGGTCGAAGCCCTGCGGCAGGAGTACACCGACGCCACCGACCCGCAGCGCGTGGAAGCGCTGTACCGCCACGGCGCGGACCTTGCCGCCACTGCCTTCACCGCAGCCACCCTGCCCGAGTACATCGACGCTCTCCCGCGGGCTTACGCCCACCAGATTGATGCTGATCCCGAGCTGCGCACCGAGATTGCGCACGCCTGGACCGAAGCGGCACTGGCAGGCCTGGACCCCCGCGAACTCTGGGCCCAGGCCACCGACACCCTCGACACCGCGAAATCCGCTGGCGCAGTCATCGCCCACCGAATCCGACACGTGACCCGCGAGGTCGGTGAGAAGCTCGAACTGCCCATTCCCCCACCAGAAACCACCACCGGTGACCCGGAACTGGCCACGTGGCTGACCGACACTCGCCACATGCTCACCACCGCGCCGGCCGAGTCTCCTGCCGCCACCGTGAGCGACTTCACCACGTCCTACCTCGCCCACCGAGCCGCCGAACGAGAGCACGGCCCGGACACCCACACGGCAAGCCCATCGGCGTGGGGGCCTGTCACCGACTCCTCCCCCGACCTGTGGTGACAGCCCTGTTGTGAGCCGGCGGCCATCTGAGATGTCAGGCAGCAGTGGCGGCCCATTGGTGGGGTCGGCCAGTACGTCAGGGGCGGGAATGGGCTGCGCTGGCCGCGGCAATCAGCCTCTCGGTACGGTGCGAGCATCTCGCCAAGGGTTAGGCGTGGCCAGATTCTTTGAATAGATGGGTGCGCGAGGTGGCGTCCCAGGTCAACATTCCCAGCTCGTGCAGCACCTTCAGGGACGCCAGCACGTCGCTAGCACTGGCTTGGTCATCGCCAACGAGATCGAGCGGCGTGATCGAGTGCGCGGCTCCGTCAACATCACGCAGATGCAGCGGGTGCGACAGCAGCATCTCCAGCAGCACCTCCTCAGTCAGGGACGGCACCACCTTTTGGATCGTTGCCACGACCTCGGACATCTGCCAGGCCGGGTACGGCAACGGCAAGTACAGCGCTTGAGACGGCGCTACCGTCGACGTTGTCGACGCTCGGGGGTCCACCCGGTTTCGGGACCGAGTGTTCTTGGTCTTTCTGCCTTTCGATTTAGGCATGTGCTCCCTTGGTGGTGGTTATCGTAATCAACAACCACTAGATGCTACTCATAGTCTGTAGACCGATAGTGTTCATCGGGTGAATGTGAAGGCATGCTTTGCGATGCCGACCTGCTCACCCAGTTCGGCACCCGTGTCCGCACCGCACGCGCAGGTACCGGACTGTCACAAGAGGCGTTGGCGGAAGCGTGCGGTCTACACCGCACCTACGTTGGCTCGGTCGAACGCGGTGAACGCAACGTCGGACTGCTGAACCTGCTCAGCCTTGCCGCCGCGCTGCGCGTCGATCCCGCCCATCTAGTAGAAGGCCTGCACCGCCCGCCTGCTCCCTGACCACACGTGCGTTGGCGCGCGTTCAGGCGACTTTGCTGGCAGTGGTGATCAGTTCCCACCGGACCGACACCGCCACCTCCGATCCGGCCGAAGCTCCAGCCGGCACCGACTACGCCCCTAGCGTCTTCGCTGTGTTGTTCCTTGGCCACCGAGCCGCAGAACACCAACACGACACCCACACCGCGGAACAGGAACCCATCGTCTTCTCCCCTGCCCTGTGGTGAGCGTCCCTCTAAGCCACGACCTCTGGCCAGGATCAGGCTGCGGCGCTCGACCACTGGTGAGGGGCGGCCAGCACATCTGGGGCGGGCAGGGCAGCACGGGCCGCGGCAACCAGCTCCCACCAGCTTGCCGGGTCAGCCTCCCGATGCCGGTCTTGAGCAGCCATTGCGGCCCCCCACGTGGTTGCTTCCACCGGCGGGCCGGTGGCTGTTGCTCCGTAGGCCAGCGCAATGTCGACCGGGTGGACCTGCTCGGCCTCACCGGGAGTCGGGAAGTGGCCCCACTCCCCTAGCGCGTCGGATTGATCTTGCTGGTAGCGGGTGGTGAACCACCACACAAATACCGCCGACTGCAACCGGTACAACCGCATCCGATCTGCATGCGCTCCCGTCACCCCAGCTAGCGCCGCTGCCCGGGCTAACCGGGAGCGGCCCTGGTAGACGCGCCCGTTCGAGGTGCACAAGCCGTACGCCTGGAGTGCGCCAAGCTTGCTGCGCACCGTTGCCGCGCAGATCCCAAGATGAGCGGCGATCTGCCGCACCGGCAGGCGCTGCGTGCGCAGCAGATCCCACACCCGCAAGCCGAGCACCCCTAGCGAACGGGCATGCCAGATGTCCGCGCGGGCGGATTCCAGCTCTGCTCGCAGCCGCTGCTCAAGGGCTGGGGAAAATACTGCGCCACTTCTTGTCTCCCCGCCCCCGTGCGCTACCAGCCTCCAGGTCGCGGCCCACGGGCCCACCGCCCGCTGGGTGCGCCGGATCCAGCCGCGGTCGGTCAGGTCTTTAAGCCGGTCTGCGACGGTGTCTCGGGCCAGGCCCGCTGCCAAGGCCCAATCTCTTTCGGAGAAATGGACTTCTTCAGTGGCGGCATCGAGGGTGCGGGCGGCTAGGGCGAGCAGGACCAGGCGTGCCTGGGACCCGGTTTTTCCCTGCCACTGCTGCGGTTTGCTGTCCATTCGGGTTAACAGGTCTGCGACGGTCTGCTCCACGGTGTGCCGGGCTGGGCTGGTGGTGCAGGTGGCGGGGCCGGTGTAGCTGGCCGCGGTGACGGCTTTGGTCCACTGACGTGCGAGCTCCTGCTCGGCGTCCAGGCGCGGGGTCCGGCCGACTGCTGTGCGGTGGGTGCGCAGGAACTCCAGACCCGGCCACTGCGCCGTGAATGCTGCCTCGGCGAGGTCTCGGTGTTGCATACGGGCATGTGCGCAGGCCAGCAGGATGGACCACCCAATCGCTGAGGCATCTGTGCCGGCAGCGATCGGGGTGTCGGCGAGAGCGCGAATCCTGGCGGCGAGCGGTCGGCGTGGGCCGGCCAGGTACGGACGCCCCTGGATATCAACATGCACCGGCCGGGTCGTCACCTGCGGATGCGGCCCTGAAATGGGACTCGGACGCGTGTCGAGGTGTTCGGTAACCCGATGTAAGGCTCGAAGAGATGCGGGGCGAATGTCGGTGCTACTGAGAGGGACCGAGGCTCCGCCGGAGCGGTGGGGCGAGCCCGGAGCGCGAACGCAGCCGGTGCGAGGGTTTGCCAGAGGTCCGCGGTCAAGTGAAGGCCAGGCGGCGGCGAATGCGTCCACTAGTGGTGCGAGCCGGGCTGGTGAGATCGCGGCACTGAGGCGGATCCACACGTGGTATCCCCCACCGGGCCCGGATGAGCACACCAGATGTTCGACCCCGGTGGCGCTCAAAGCGGAGGTGCAGTTGGCGAGGTCTGCGGTGGCGGTTGAGCCGGCGTGATGGGCGTCAAAGTCCAGAGCAAGCAGGCGAAAGCGGCCGGCGTCATCGGTCAAATGCAGCGCATATGGCACATCCGGGCCGGGGGCGCCGTCGGTGAAGCGTCGAGTTGTCGAGAAGGTGTGCGCTTTGCGTGGATCGACACGCACATACGGGCGCGGACTCCACGCACTCGCCACTGATTCCCACCACGTGTTGGCCTGATGGGATGCGGTTTTTCTGGTATCAGAATAGGACACGCCGTCCGGAACGAGTGGACCGTCCGGAAGGTATGACCTACCCTGAGAGGTGCCTGGAAGCACAGCTCTCCTAAATGGTGAGCAACCCCGAGTTCGAGCGCCAACTCAAACTCTTGACTTTCGATCCCGGTCCACCGGTCAGTGGGCCGGGATCAGTCATTTTGCGGATTGCATGATCTTTAGTTGTCAGTCACAGATCTGACTACTTCACGCTGGGATCGCCTCCTGGTCGTCAAAATTCGACACGGCTTCGGGCATGCCGAGGTGTGTCGCAGCGACTTCGGCTACATACTGGTTCATGGAGATGCCACGTGCTTTGGCTTCACGTCGAAGCGCGTCGTAAACATCCGAAGGTACGCGGACCGTCATGCGTGTCCGCTCCCCTAGGGCTGGTCTGCCCGGCCCAGAACGTGTGGTCGCCATGACGTCAAAATTCGCATGCCTGACGTCAGAAATGGGTGCGACACGCTCACGACGTCAAAAATGACGGTAGATAGTGCGTGGGACGGCAGGCTGAAGTTCAGGAGTCAGTCGATCGTGGGTCGGCGGCCCGCCATCCTCGCTTGAAACTCGAGTTTGGCATTGGTCTGAGAGCATCGACCAGAACCAGCGCCATTCGGAGGGCGCTAGTGGGCGCCGGCGCCCGATCCGATGCTGCTCAAGACTGTTGATTCCTGATCAGCAGTCTCGAGACTCCAAGTACTCGACGATTGCGATGTCGGTGATAGATGCGATGCTTATAGAGCGGTCGCCTGTCTCGTAGCGAAGCTTGTCGACAGCGCGGAGTAGCCGCGCTTTCGTTGATGGGCGCAGCCGGACATTGTGCTGCTCCGTCAGTCGCTCCTCCCCTCGCCCAGCTGGCTGGGTTGGCTGTGGGGAGGGAAGCGGCACGGCAGCGGCCGGTGTGGTGGCCGGGGTAGGCCGCTCTGGCAAGTCTGCTGCGGGGTGGGCAGCTCGTCGGATTGCGGGTTCACGCTGGACGCTCATGCTGCGTTTCCTTCGAATTCGATCGCCAGCTCGGAAAGTAGATCTGTGTAAGCCACCTGGAGAGCCAATGCCTTGCCGCCAGTAAACTTGTGGATCGGCGTGTGAGTGCTATGTGCGTCCTGTCGGGCGGTAAGTTCCGGAATGGCGGTCTTCGCGACCAGTTCTCCGTAAGTGCTACGCAACTCGCGTTCGCGGAATTGGTGCTCCCCGGTGGCCCGTTTACGGCTAAGGACGATTTTTTCCATTACGAGCCGGGGGTTCGGTCGTCTCTGAACATTGCGGATCGTTTCCTGAAGGTTCTCGATCCCCCGGACGCTGTCGATGGTCGGCTCGGTCACAGCAATGACCCCGTCGACTGTGCACAGCACGGCAAAGAGCAACTTCCCCAGTGACGGTGGACAATCGAAGAGGACCGCGTCGTAGGGCGAGAGGTCGAGCCCCTCGAATGCGATGTCGAGGCGGAAGATCAAATCGTTGGCGCCGTCTGATTCGATGTTGGCTAGTGCTTCGTTGGACGGGATGAGGTCAACCCTGTCCCATGGAGTTGCGATGACGGCGTCGGCCGCAGATCCCGAAGCTGTTCGGTTCATGAGGTCGAACGTGGTCATCATGCCGTCCGTGATTTCGACACCGAGTCCCGTGGTGGAGTTCCCTTGGGGATCGACGTCCACAATCAGAACGTTGCGCCCTTGAGCGCTCAGCGCACTAGCCAGCCCGAGCGTCGTTGCAGTTTTGCCGACGCCGCCCTTCTGATTACAGAGCGCTAACTTTCGGATCATGTACGTTCCTCTCGAAGTGGATGCCAGCCAGAGGTAGCCGCTAGTTTGGCTGGCCATGTATGTGCACTGAGGTACTCGTTGGTAGCTAGTGCTGCATCTCTAGCTACGTTACCTCTCATAGTTATCTGTGCAACGGAAACTCGCAAAGCGCACGTAACTATACGTGCCAGGCTAGCTAGCAGTGCTAGCAATGCGCGCATTGCTACAGTAGCTAACTGCGGCTCGACTGACAGTCCTCCTTCGGACGGTGACTGCACGATCAAGCAGAAGTATTTCCCGGCTACGGGCGGCAGCTGCTGGTCTGGTGTGCAGCCAGGTGGCGAGGAGCCGGGCTGGTGACCCGCTAGTTAGCGCACAGGACGCTCGCGAGCTGATCAACTCGCCGTCCCACAAGAGCACCTGAGCTCCAGCTCTCAGCGCTATGCGGTTAGTGCGGCATACCGAGCGAAGAGCAGTTCCAGCCTTTGCCGTTCGTTGCTGAGCTTTCGAGGCGACCCGAAAGCCCGGTCGATCTCCCGGTCGAGGGCATCATGCGCCTTCACCAGCGCCGGATCCATCGCCAGCGGGTTGTATGCGTTCGCAAGAGACCGTCCGGGGTGCTTCGCGCGCGCAGCGAGCACTTTCTGCCCTTGGGTGATGATCGCCGACCGCACCGTGTTGCCGAGCTCGGGGACTGGAAAGGTGTTCCAGGTCAAGGTGTTCGAGAAGCGCAGATCGGATTTGATGCGCCCGCCCACGGCTCGCTGCCACACGATGAACATCGACGACGAGATCAGTGCGAACAGAAGGCCGTCTTCGTCGGCGACCTGGAAGTTTGCGTTGCCCGAGATCACCTCTGGAAGAAATCGTTGTGCCAAGAAGTACGGGCGGTTTTCACTTACATGGGCGGGGATCGCCAGGAAGGGGACCGCGGTACTTCTGATCTCGGTGAATAGGTGCGGGGTGTAGGCGGCTTCGCGGGTGCTTGCTTTGCGGCTACCAGCACGGAAGCTTTGACAGGCTTTGATCTGCCCCCTCAAGTAGGAGGACGCTTTCAAGTCGGCGGGATCGAAGTCGTCGTCTGCCATCCAGAGGCACCATCTGTCGGTGCCGTTGATGAGTTCTTTTGCTCCGATGTAGGGGCGTACGTACTTCATCGCGATCGGATCGTGTCCGGGACGCGGTGTGCCAGCCTTCGGGACAAGGTGCCCGCCATCGGCAGGTTTTGATCCGTAGGTCACGGCACCAAGTTCTAGCGAGAGCGGTTGCGAGCGCTTGGCCACGAGCACGTTCGGACCGTCGATGAGATAGGCGTTTATGCCTTGTTCGACGATGGCTTCGACTGGGGCTGCGTTGACGTCGGGGTAAGTCCACAGTCTCTGCTTGGCGCCGCGGTCTCGGGTGAATCCAACGATGACGCAGTGCACTGCTGCTTTGCCGGGCGCTTCGGAGTCCCAGGCGAAGGTGCGGTGCGCGTACTTGATGCGCCAGCCCTCGCGTTGGATGGGCCTAAACAGTGCAGGTACTGGTTGCCCCTGCGTGATCGAGCTGGTCGTGACGTAACCGAACTCTCCAGCACGCCCGTCGCTGTATAGGTGCAGGGCTTGGGCATGCCAACCAGTGACGAAGTCGAGGTAGCCGTCATAGTCGCGGCCCCATACCCGGCGCATATCGGCGGTTTGTTCATCGGTTTTGGTGTACTGCCCGATGAAGGGCGGGTTGCCGAACACGTAGGTGTTGCCGCCTGCAGTAGCTGGAAAGAGGTCTTTCCAGTCCTCTTGGAGGGCGTTGGTGTGGTGGATGTGGGCGGTGATCGTGATGGGCAGGCGTTCGGGCGCTTGGCCGACGGCTGCGGCGAGTTCGCGATTGGCTTGATGGTCAACGAGGAACATGGCGGTTTCGGCGATCTTGGCCGGCCACCAGTTGATCTCAATACCGTGAAACTGGCCGATGGTGAGTTTGGTTTCCAGCGTGGCGTCCAGTGCCATGCCGGTCTGCCCCTCACGGGTACGGATCTCGCGGATGATTTGGGTTTCGATCCGTCGCAAGTCGCGGTAGGCGACCACCAGGAAGTTCCCGCACCCGCAGGCCGGGTCGACGAACACGTGAGTGGCGAGACGGTCGCGGAACTCGCGTAGCGCTTTGACGCTGGTGGACTTGTTTCCGCAGAGTCGGTCGGCTTCGGCCTGGAGGTTGTCGAGGAACAGCGGGCCGATGGTTTTGAGGATGTTCGTCTCGGAGGTGTAGTGCTCACCGGCTGCGCGACGGGCCTCTTTGCTCTTGACGAGTTGGAACATGGCGCCGAACACGGCCGGGGAGATGCGGGTCCACCGGAAACGGCACGCTTTTAGGAGCGCGTCGCGCATGCCTGGGGTGAAGTATTCCAGCGGCAAGGGATCGGCGAACAGGGCGCCGTTGACGTACGGGAAGCGGGCCAGCAGATCGCCCAGGTTCTTGTTGCGTTTGCCGGTAGGGGTGTTGAGCACGCCGAACAGGGAATGCAGTTGTGCGCCGAGGTTGTCGGCGTCGGTGCGTTGCTCGACCCAGCGGTGGAACAGGTCGGCTTCCCAGAGGCCGGCGTCGTCGCCGTAGAGCAGGAACAGGATGCGGGTCAGCATCATCGAGGCCCGCTGCACGCTCTCGTCTTCGTCGTCGGCATCTTCGGCAAGCGCCAGGTCGTCGCCGACGGCTTGGTCAGCTTCGTCGCCGACCATTGCTTCGTAGAGCTGGGCCATGAGTTGCGCGGCGTGGATGGAGGCGTCCTGCTCCTCTCGCCGCGTGACGGTCTCGTGCCCGGCGAGGAACAGCATCGCATCGAGGTGTGCGGGCACCTCGTCGATGGTGAACTCGACGTGATTCTCGCCCTCTCCGAGTTGGTCGATGCGGATTCGCTCGAAGTCGGTGACGACCACGTACTTGGGGAACTCGTGCGGTCCGACTGAGCCGCCCGCGAGGTAATCCTGGGCCTGGGCTTGGGCCTTGTCCAGGTCGACGCCGAGGGACTTTGCTTCGCCGATGAACACCCCGGACTGGAATACGTCGATCGAGCCACGACTGCCGGTAGAGGCACGCCTGGCTTCGCGCTCGAATAGGTCGATGCGGGCGGCATTGACGTCGAAACACGCGAGCAGGTCGGACCAGAAGGACTGAGCGAAGCTCGACTCAGTGCCGGTGATCTTCTCCTCGCGCCACTCGGCGATGCGTTCAGACCAGTGGGCCGAAAAGCCCCGAAGCTGTTGAAGGATCTGGCCGCGGTCCAACGTCGTCGCCGACACTCACACACTCCTGGTCTACGCAGATGATCTCGGGCAGTCCTGCCAGCACGGACGATCACTCGCGGGTATGCATCTCACACTATCTGCCCGCCTTCCGGACAGCGTGCTCTCGATTCGAGCGCGTCGTTGCTGGCGGCTCACGGCCGGTGCGGGCGGCGACGCGTGCAAGCGCTCCGACGGTGGTGGCGACCTGGTTGTTGTCCAGCGGCATGGCTGCGGCTCCGCCCCACCACTACGTGAGTTGGCGGCTCGGGAGGCGACAAAGCAAACCTGACCGTCTCTCTGGGGTACACCCGTGCGGGACGATATGCCGCCGGCCATCGCTGCTGTGTCGCAGGGTCTAGTTCGGCACTTATGAAACGCCTTCCCGCCGGGTCTAAGATCTATTGATACAGATTCCGGGCGAAAGGGACTTCCGATGGCTGATCGGATCGGGACGTTGCTGAACCGTTCGGGTGGTGGTGTCGAGGAGGTGCTCATCGTCAGCCGCGGGAGCGTGCGGACTCGGTTCCGGCGCCGGGACGAGCTGGGTTGGAACTTTCGGGTGGAGTCGACGGACTCGGAGAACGTCATCGAGCGGAAGTCGCAGCCACAGCCGGGCCCGAAGTCGACTCGCCGGGCGTCGCGTCCGCGTGGGCAGCGGGTGGCGTACGTGCGGGTGTCGGCCGCCGATCAGAACGAGGCGCGCCAACTCGAGGCGGTGGGGGAGTGCGACCGGGTTTACGTCGAAAAGCAGTCCGCTCGCTCTCGTGCCGATCGTGTGAAGCTAGAAGAGTGCATCAGATATCTGCGAGACGGCGACGAGCTGGTTGTTGCGTCGATGGACCGTCTCGCCCGTTCCCTGGTTGATCTCAAGCAGATCGTTGGCGAGATCACCGCGAAGGGTGCGAGCGTGGAGTTTGTCCACGAGCGGGCCACCTACGCCGCCGGCGCTCAGGATCCTCGAGCGGATCTGATGCTCTCGCTGCTCGGGGCGTTCGCCGAGTTTGAGCGGGCCATCATCCGTGAGCGTCAGGCTGAGGGCATCGCCATCGCCAAGGCAAAGGGCAAGTACAAGGGGCGAAAACGCGTCCTGACTGACGAGCAGATTGACAAGGCTCGGGCCCGCATCGAGGCGGGGGAGGGGCCGTCGGCGATCGCCCGCGAGCTCGGAGTGGGTCGGTCGACGCTCTACCGCGCTCTTCAGCGGGTGCAAGCCGGTTCCTCAGACGTGGCGCGCTGAGGTCGAGCGAGGTGCCTATAGAGCCTCGTCTGATCGATCGGGTCCGGCAAGGAGCTGCTCGCCGAAGGTGAAGCCAGCTGCGTCGAGCACCTTCGCCCAGGCATACGAGCGAGAAAGGGGCGCAACACGTCGCATTAGCTGCGATGTCCAAGGAGGTTGTCCCGATTCGCGATGGTGACTTCGGCTGAAGGCGTCCGGTTGTGAAGTGGAGCCGTCTGGTTCAATGCTTCACCGACCGGAGGCCTTCGTATTCCTAACGCGACCCTGACCCCACGCTCCCGTTTGCGGCTGACAACACTGATCGTCGACGACGGGTGGACCTATGTCACTGCGGCGAAAATGTTCATGGTCGCGCCCCGAACCACAAGAAAATGGGCCGACCGCTACCGCGCCCAGGGACAGATTGCGCCAGACGCAATAGCTAGGAGACTGCTGAACAAGCTGTGATCCTGGCCGCGGGGGCGGTGCCTGTGGTGGGCGAGTAGCTGGTTGTCCGTGTTGTGGGGTGTGGGCCTGAGATCTCCGGCGGTACGGTCGCGGCGCCCACGTCGGGTCGCTCGGGCGGTCTGGCCGGCGATTAGCTCCTCCGGCGTGCTGGTCAGGCCAGGGCCCAGGTTCCGTTCTGGTGGGTCAGTCCCATCGCCAGTAGTCGGCGCAGGTTCAGGGCGGCAACGCGGTGGTGGAGCCAGGTGTTGCTCTTGTCCACGCCTCGGTACGGCACGCGGCGAGCGCCTCGGGTCAGCCAGGCGATCGAGCGCTCCACCATGGGTCGGTGTCGTCGGTAGACGGCCTGGAAGTCCTCGCCGGCTGCTCGCTGGGGGTGCTGGCGCTGAAGCAGGTGATGCTCGCCGAGCAGCACGGTGCGCCCGGCGACCGAGGCGGTGCACTGCTGGCGCAGCGGGCAGCCGCGGCAGGCGGCTTCGAAGGTGGCGCGTCCGTGGGCTGAGACCGTTCTGGTGACTTTGTTTGGACAGGCCAGCGTGCCGGTAGCCGCGTCGAACGTGAAGTCGTCGAGGGTGAACCCACCCTCGACCGCGGGTCGTAGCGGCCACGGCTTGACCAGAGGCAGCCACTGCTTACCGGCTAGGGTGGCCAGCATGTCGCCGCTGGCGTAGGCGGAGTCGCCTAGCACTTCGACCGGCTCGCCGTCGCCGATGGTGGGATCGGCGGGGACCAGTGCCGCACCGACCGCGGCATCGGAGTTGGCCGGCCCGCCTGGCTTGGTCACCGAGCACATGGTGGTCAGTCCGGTGTCGGGTTCGACCACGATATGGGCCTTGAACCCGTCCTGGCGGCGTTGGCGGGTCTTGTGCGCGTGGCGGGCGTCCGGGTCGACGGTGGAGATCACCCGATCCGGGGCGGTGCGGCGGGCGATGCGCCACCGCCCGTCGGTGCCATCGGAGTCCTCGGCCGGTTCGACGTCCTGGCCGGCCACCAACGCCAACAGGGCCACCGCCTCGGCCGGTTTGCCGCCGGCGGCGGTGATCGCCTGAACATCCAGTGCGGCCAACAACGCCACCGCATCGCCCACCAGGGCGCAGACCAACTCGTCCCGGGCGGCCTGGTCATCCCAGGCGATGCGCGGCTTACCGGCCGCGGTGTAGTCCTGCCCGGTCAACGCCGCCAGCCGGGCGCACTCGGTGGCGATCAACTCCTTCGTCCCGGGCACCTCGCGGCCGACCCGGCGGATCTGCGCGATCAGCTGGGTGATCGTGTCCTGACGGGCGACCGCGTCATCCAGGACCGTTGAATCCAGCGCCCGGCGAGTCTTGGTCTTGACCGCCCCGGTTTCGGCGATGACCTGGCGTACCACCTCGAAGATCCGCTGCGGCCGGTCGCTGGCCGCCAGCCGGCGTCGCCAATAGGTCAGCGTCGACGAGTCGAAGCCCTTGGCATCGATGGCGTACCCGCAGGCTGCCTTCCACCGCAGGTCAAACGTCAGCGCGTCGACCGTTTCCCGGTCGGAGTGACCGAACAGGGCTTGCAGAACGATGACCGAGGCGATCACCTCACCCGGGGTCGAGGGGCGGCCCCGGCCCGAGGGAAACAGGTCGGCGAACAACTCGTCCGGGAACAGGCGGACGCGGTGCTCGGCCAACAACGCGAACACGCCGCCGGGCTCGAGCAGATGCTCCGCCACCGACTCCACATCTAACAACTCACGCTGCCGATCCGACTCACCCTGCATGACCGTCATCATTTCAGGGCCACCGCAACCCCGCAGGCCGGACACGCCCCTTTGTTCAGCAGTCTCCTAGAACGAAAACGCCAGATCAAAGGCAGTTCAGGCCTGTGTGAGACAGGCCCTGCCCATGATGCGTGTGCTGCCGCGGGCCGCGGCGGCGCCGTCGGCAAGGTGCAGGTCGCAGCCACTACGAGGGGAGGTCGAACTTCCCTCGCTCCCGTTTCTACAAGCTAACGTTGAAGGCCAGCGGAACTAAGGTATGCAAAACGATCATGATCATCACCATGGAGATCATGTTCATCCAGACTCCGGCCCTCACCATCTGCTTGATGGTTATCTCCCCGGAGCCAAAGGCAACCGCGTTGGAGGGTGTTGCCACTGGGAGCATATATGCGGAGCAGACGGCCATGGCTACGGCGATTGTCATGATCAGCGGATCCACGCCCACGGCCACGGCTACCGCACCGAAGATCGGGAAGAAGGCGGCCGCAGTGGCGGTGTTCGAAGTCAGCTCCGTGAGTGCTAGTCCAACGATGATAACGGCAAGGACGATGGCCCAGCCAGGCAGGAAACTAAGTCCGGAAACCTGGGTTCCGACCCACTCCGATAACCCGGTGGCGGTGAACATCGCCGAGAGTGACAGGCCGCCCCCAAAGAGCAGCAATAGTCCCCAGGGGACCTCTCGTGTGGCGGACCAAGTAAGCAGGGCCCCGCTTTTTGGGTTGTCACGGCGCTTTTCGGCGGGGACGATAAAACAGGCCATGGCGGCAGCGATCGCGACCTGGGCATCCGAGATCGATTCGAGGAACGGCAGGTAGTCCTGGATCACTGAGATCTCTGCGATGAAGGGAACCGCCACCCAGAAGAAGATTGCGACCAGGAAGACCAGTGCGATTCGCTTTTCCGCAGTCCGCATGGATCCGAGGTTTCGGTGTTCTTTTCGGATCAATTCGTCTCCACCGGGGATGTCATTCATCTCGGGGCGAAAGACAATTTTGGTCAGTACCAGCCAGCACACTGCCGTCATGACCAAGGCAAACGGCACACCGACGATCATCCACTGGCCGAAGCCCATCTCGAAGCTGTGGGATTCCCTCAGGTATGCCGTCATCAAGGCCATCGGTGGCTGGCCGATGATCGTCGCCATGGAACCCATGGTCACGCCGTAACCGACGCCGAGGATCATGGCAGCAGAGAACTTCTTTCCGGCAGCACGGCTATCGACCTTCCGCACCAGTTGGATGATGGAGGAGGCGATCGGTACCATAATCACCGCGGTTGCGGTGCTGGACACCCACATGGAGATAAAGGCTGAGGCAATCATCAGGCCGAGGACGATTTGTGCGGGTTTGGTCCCCACGATTTTGATGGTCAGCAAGGCCACTCGCAGATGCAAGTTTGATTTCTGTGTTGCCAGACCGAGTATTACACCCCCCAAAACCAGGAAAATAACCGAGTTGGCGTAGGGACTGGCTACTTCCTCCAGGGTTCCTGCCCCGACGAGCGGGAAGAGGATGAGCGGGAGCAGCGAGGTTGCCGGAATCGGCACGGCTTCGGTCATCCACCACAGCGCCATCCAGATAGCAATCCCGGCAATGGCACGTGCTTCAAAGGTTAGACTGCCCGGAAGTATTAACGTCAGAACGAAGGCAACTATCGGGCCAGCAAGGATCAACCACCAATTCCGCCCGCCACCGGTGTCCATCGCATCCATGCCCGGCGGGGCCCCATCCTCAACGGCGACGGCATTCTGTTGCTTACTGATATCCATTGTGATGTCCTTTCAAAGGTTGTGCGTAGCACGCGAGGCGGAGTTGCCTCGGCGCGAGAAAGAGAGCTGCGGAAGGCCAACGAGGGCAGCGACCGCAAACGAGCAGAGCGGCAGTAGCCAGCCAGCGTGGAAGGTGGCGCCGTAGTGCAGGACGAGGCCGAAGCCGAGCGGGCCGGTCGCAAATCCGAAGTACATCGCGGTGACCATCGCGCCAGTGGCTGAGCTCAGTGCGCCAGCCGGGACGCTGCTGACGAGCGCGACCATCGTCACTGCATTTGATGCCAGGGCCGCGGCGCCGAAGACGGCGGCGCCGAGCCACACGAGCCAGTGGCCCGCGAGACTGGAAGCCAGAATCAGGGTCACTCCCGCGGCTGCACCAACGGCAAGACTCACAAGCGTGTAGCGACGTAGGCCTGATCGTCCGGACGCACGCGCGAATATGACCCGACTGGCCACGCCCACGGCGCCCACGACCGCCGCGGTGAGCCCTGCGGCCCCCACGGAGAGACCGAGCTCCCTGTGGGCGAAGAGTGCGAGATACGCATTGGTCCCCATGAGCCCGAAAGCCATGAAGAACGTGTAAGCGGTCAGCCGGCCGACGGAAACCGAGACTCCGGATCCGTCATTGCCTCCGGAACTTCTTGTCGGCGAGACCTCTCGGGTCATAAATGCGGACCAGAGTGCCAGCACCGCGATGACGACGCCGGCCAGTGCCGACCACCGCCATCCCCACAGCACAGCGATACCCGGGGCCAGCAACCCGGCGACGAGTTGCGCCATCTGCACCCCGGATTGCTTCCAGCCGATCAGCGCCCCTCGCCGCTCGGCCGGAAGGCCGGCGGCGATCCGGTTGGTGGCGGGATTGGACAGGGACTGCGCCACTCCCGCGATGATCGCGACGACGAGCACGACCACGTAGTTGGTGGCCGCGGCGAGCAGACCGAGGCTTACGCCAGAGCCGATCGCGATTCCCATCATCACGTGGCGGGCGGTGAACCGCGCCGACTGACCACCGAGGAAGAAGGCACCGCCCGCCGCCGAGATGAAGGTGACAGCGGACACGGCGCCGTACTGCGCGTCGCTCATTTCCAGGTCTTCGATGACCAGCGGTGACACCGCAGCCAGGGTGTACAGCATCAGCGGGCCGACAGCCATACACAGGGGTAAGGACACCGCCAGAACAAGGGTGTCCCTGCGGCGGTCACCCCTCAAGATCCCGGCCACCGGCCTCCGTTCGCTATGCGTACAATTGTTCGGTTTCGCGTCCGGTTGATAAAACCATGTGAGGCGGATCACGTCAACCCCGGCATGTGGCCAGAGCTGGCGGGGTGCTGCGGTAGCGTGCGCGCATGACGGAGAATGACAAGCCCATTTGGCCCCGTTGTGCTGTTTTGATTTGGCCCTGAACCGCCCCGGGTTTCCCGCCGCCTCCTTTTCGAGTCGAGGAGGATTGTTGTATGCCGAAGAAGATCGATCCCGCGGTCAGGGAGCGGGCGTTGCGGATGGTGGCCGAGCACGCGGTGAGTACGCGTCGCTGACGGCCTGCTGTGATCAGGTGGGCCGCCGGTTGGGGTTGGGCAAGGAAACGGTCCGCAGGTGGGCTGTGCAGGCCGACATCGACGCCGGAGCACGCCCTGGAGTGAGTACCGAGCAGGGCGCCGAGATTAAGCGCCTCAAGGCCGAGAACCGGCGGCTGACCGAGGACCTGGAGATCATGCGTCGGGCCTCGATTTTCTTCGCGGGGGAGCTCGACCCCCGCCGCCGGTGATCTGCGAGTTCATCGACCAGATGAGGTCCGAGGGGCACGGGGCCCGAGTCGATTTGCCGTGGTCTGCGCAAAGTGGGTCTGCAGATCGCCGCACGCACCTATCGGATGTGGACCTCACCCCGGGCGAGCGATAGCGGCCAGGGTCGTCAGGGACGAAAGAGGTGGAGGACGTCGTCCGGCAGCTGGTGTGGAAGCCTTATGCGCAGGGACGCCGGAGGATGCGGCTAGCCGGGCTGTACGGGCGCCGCAAGATACTCGCCGAGGTGCGCCGGGCCTGGCTGGCCACAGCGAGTCCGGGCGCGGTGGACCGGTCGATGCGCACGCTGGGCCTATCCGGGGTAGTCCGGGCCAAGAAGGTGTACACGACCTGCCCAGGTTCGGATGCTGTGAGGGCGCCGGACCTGCTGGACCGTGACTTCACCTCAGATCGCCCGGACCGGGTGTGGGTCGCTGACTCCACTTACGTCCGAACGTGGGCCGGCTTCACCTACGTCGCGTTCATCGTCGACGTATTCGCCCAGCGCATCGTCGCCTGGAATGCAGCGACCACCATGGCCACGGACCTGGTGATGACCCCGCTGCGCATGGCGCTGTGGCAACGCGAACGCGAGGGACACCCGGTCGAGCCAGAGTCGCTGATCAGCCACTCCGTGCGGGCAGTCAATATACATCTGTAGCGTTCACCGAACGCCTCGCCCTTGAGGGGATCGAGCCGTCGATCGGCAGCGTCGGCGACTACGATAACGCCCGCATGGAGGCGATTAGCGGGCTATACAAGGCCGAGTGCATCCGCTCATCGATCTTCCATGACGGGCCGTACAAGACACTCGCCGACGTCGAGTACGCGACCGCCGCATGGGTCGAGTGGTTCGGGCAACGACCGGCTCCACTCGAGCCTGCTACGTCCCGCCCGTCGAGTTCGAGCAGAGCTGCTATGCCGCTCTCAACCGAGAGCTTCAACCCAAATAGGAGCGGCGGAAAACCTGGGGCGGTTCAGTCGCTGGTCCGCGGCCTTGGCGCCCTTGTCGGCGTTGGCGGAGTGGCTTAAGGCTTAGAGCAAGCGGCTTAGCTCCGTCGCGTGCTGCTGCATCACCGGGCGCAGTCGGTTGCGAAGATCGTCTGTGGTTGTACGCGATGTCGATGCACTGACCGAGATGGCTGCGACTACGCGTCCCGTCGCATCGCGCAACGGTACGGCGATTGAGAGCAGGCCCGGCTCGAGCTCCTCGTCACCGATGGCTATCCCGTCGGCTCGTGCGGTCTTGACGCGGTGCTCGATTGCTTCGGCGCTCACCGGGGTGTGAGGTGCGCGTTCGGGGAACGGCGCAGCTCTTAAGTAGTCAGCGAGCTCGTCCTCGCTGAGTGCGCTCAGCAGAACCTGCCCTGTTGACGAGGCGTAGAGCGGGAGTCGAGTGCCGATGCGCACGCCGGTGTGCAGCAGGCGAGATCCCTCACTGCGCGCGATGAAGAGCGAGTTGTCACCGTCGCGCACTGCTAGCGATGCTGTCTCGTCGATCGCGTCGCGGATGGCAGTCAGGTGCGGCTGCGCGAGTTGGGGGAGGCTCGCCGACTCAGTGTATGTCGAGCCGATCCGGAGCGTTCGTGGCGTGGGCGAGAAGAACTTGCCGTCGAAGGTCGTGTAGCCGACTTCGGTGAGCGTATTAAGGCAGCGCAACACCGTCGCGCGGCTGAGCCCCGTGACCCGCGCGGCGTCGCTGATCGTCAGTCTCGGCATGTCCTTGCCGAACGCCTCTAGGACGGCGAGGCCCTTTGCGAGACCGCCCATCGTTTCCCTCGGCATAAGGGTGTCCTTTCTTGACATGCACGGCTTCAGCGATTGTACTGAACGCGAATGTCCGGAAAGCATACATTTGTTCGTATATCGAACACAACTCGGCGTCAACGAAGGAGAGCCTGAGTGAGTGAACCGAAGGGCACTGCTACCGCGGTGGAAAGTGATATGTCCGCCCGCCATTGGCCGGAGCGCCTCACTGATGTGCCGTACTGGGTATTCCAGGACGAGGATGTCTACCGAGCTGAACAGCGCAACATTTTCCACGGTCGAATGTGGAACTATCTTTGTCTCGAGGCGGAGCTCGCCGAGCCAGGCGACTTCTGCGCGACCTTCATCGGTGAGCAGCCCGTCCTGGTGACGCGTGACCACGACGGCGAAATCTACGCATTCGAGAATCGATGCGCTCACCGCGGTTCTCTGATCGCAATGGAGCACTACGGTAATGCTCAGGACTTCACCTGTGTCTACCACGCTTGGACCTACAACCTGCAGGGCGACCTCACCGGGGTCGCTTTCGAGGACGGTATCGGCGGAAAGGGCGGCATGGGGCCGGGCTTCTGCAAGGCCGCGCACAGTCCTCGCCGGCTTCGGCTCGCGAACGTTCACGGGCTCATCTTCGGCAGCCTCAACAATGATGTGCCGGAGATCGAGGAGTACCTCGGCCAGGAGATCCTCGATTCCATCGAGCGTGTGCTCGGCGGACGCAAGCCGGTCGTGCTCGGCCGTTTCACACAGACACTTCCAAACAACTGGAAGCTCTACATGGAGAACACCAAGGACTCCTACCACGCGAGTATCTTGCACTTGTTCTTCACGACGTTCGGCCTCAACAAGCTGAACCAGAAGGGGGGCATCATCGTCTCGCCTAACGGTGCCCATCACGTGAGCTGGTCCGCGATCAACCGTGAGGCTGAGGCTGATGGACACTACAAGGATCAGGGCATCCGGTCTGATGCTGAGTATCAGTTGGAGGACCCGTCGCTTGTCGACAGCTTTAGCGAGGTCGGCGACGACATCACCCTGCAGATCCTCTCTGTGGCCCCCGGTTTTGTGCTGCAGCAGATTCAAAACTCGATTGCGGTCCGCCAAGTGCTGCCCACCGGCGTCGACTCCACGAATCTGAACTGGACCCTTCTTGGCTTCGAGGGCGACTCTGAGGAACAGCAGCTGATCCGGATGAAGCAGTCCAACCTCGTCGGCCCGGCGGGCTTCGTCTCGATGGAGGACGGTGCGATCGGCGGCTTCGTGCAGCGCGGTATCGCGGGTGCGAGCACTGAGTTCGCCACTATGCAGATGGGCGGCGACGAGGCGGTCTCCAGCGAGAGTCGTGTTACCGAGGCCTCGATCCGGGGCTTCTGGAAGGCCTACCGAGAAGCGATGGGCTTCACGATCGGGAAGGACGAGTGATGGACACCTTCACGCTGATCAGCCGCGCCCAGGCCAGCTATGTGCGCGTGATCGACGATGGCCCGATCGAGGACTGGCCCGAGCACTTTACGGACGACGCCTTTTATAAGGTCACCACCGCCGACAATCACCGGCGCGGCCTACCCGCCGGCGTCATCTGGGCCAACAACAAGGCGATGCTGCGCGACAGGGTCTCGGCGCTCAAGGAAGCCAATATCTACGAGCCACACGCCTACCGGCATCTGCTCGGCCAGCCCGCGATCCTCTCTGAAGGTGGCGAGACCGTGTCGAGTGAGACGTCCTTCCTCGTCATTCGGATAACCGGCAACGGCCCAACCGACGTCTTCGCGAGCGGTCGCTACCTCGATGAATACTCGCTCGCTGGAGGCAAGGCGTTGCTGACCCGCCGGGTCGTTGTATGCGACAGTTCCCGCACCGACACGCTGCTGGTGCTTCCGCTATGACAGGCGCCAACCGGTTGCTCTTGAGCATTGGTGATCCGAATGGCAGCGGTGCCGACATCGCCGCCGCGGCCGTCGCCGAGCTCGGAGCCGCGGCTCCAGTCGTAGTCGGAGACCGACACGTCTTCGCTCCCTCGGCCGAGCGGCAGGGGCTCGCGGTGCGGGACGCTGTGCCGGGTGCGATCGCAGAACCAGGGGTGTGCGACTTCGTCGACACCGGGGCGCTGAAGCCCACCGACCTGGCTCCCGGAAAAGTGACTGCGGCCGCGGGCACAGCGACGATCGTATACGTGACCGAAGCGGTGCGCCTCGCGGCATCCGGAGACTATGCCGGAGTGGTGGCCTGCCCGCACTCGGAGACCGCGGTACGCCAGGCCGGCATCGAATTCGCGGGTTACCCGCCGCTAGTCGCAGAGCTGACCGGCACGCCGGAGGATGAGGTTTTCCTCATGCTGATCGGCGGCGGGATGCGAATTGCGCATGTGACCTTGCACGAGCAGCTCTCGGAGTCGATTGCGAAGCTCACCCCGGACAGGGTGGTGACGGCCGGGGTTGCTCTGAACACGGCGCTGCGCCGGATGGGCATCAAGATGCCCACGATCCAGGTGTTCGGTATCAACCCCCACGCAAGTGAGGGTGGCCTGTTCGGCGGAGACGACGCGCGGGTCACTGAGCCAGCGGTGGCAAAGCTGCGCGAACTCGGCATCGACGCGGCCGGCCCCACTGGGGCGGACGTCGTGCTCGGTGGGGCTCGTGAGGCCGACGGCTACCTTGCGATGTATCACGACCAGGGTCACATTCCGATCAAGACGGTCGCCGGACGCGATGTTGCGGCGGTGACGATCGGTGCCGGCGTCTCATTCTCAAGCGTTGGGCACGGGCCGGTGTTCGGCAAGGCAGGCCTCGGCACCGCGGACCCGAGTGCGGTGCTATCGGCGCTGCGCCTACTTGCCCCTTCGGGCCGGAAGGATTGACATGACCACCATCAGCATCAATCGCTCCGAGATTGCCTTCGAGTGCGCTCCGGAGCAGACCGTTTTGGAAGCAGCCGAGAGCGCGGGCTGGGGGATCCCGTATTCGTGCCGCAAGGGCGTATGCGACACATGCATCGGTACCCTGACGTCCGGCGAGCTCAGCGTTCCGGGCACCGGTACCGTCTGCGGACCGGCCGAGGTGCATATGTGTCGCGCGCGGCCGGTCGGTAACGTCGAGATTGCGCCGAAGCGGATCGAAGCGCGCACGGCGCCTAAGCGCAAGCGCCTCACCACCACCGTCTACCGCCGCCGTCAGGTCGCCCCGAGCGTCACGATCCTCGACCTGCGGTACCCGATCGGTCGGCGCACGCCGTTTCGGGCCGGTCAGTTCCTCAACGTGATCCTCGACGACGGCGACACTCGTTCGTATTCGCTCGCTAACTCGCCCCAGCACAACGACCTCGCGCAGCTGCACGTGCGTCACACGGCAGGCGGCGCATTCTCGGCACGGATACTGCAGCAGCTCCATTTCCACGACACTGTCGAGATCGAGGCGCCTTTCGGCGAGTTCTTCGTTGACGACTCGGATGGCCATGAGGAGGGCTTGATTTCCGAGGATCCGATCTTGCTGCTGGCCACAGGCACCGGATTCGCGCCGATGCGGTCGATCATCCTTGACCACATCGCGCGCCGGAAGACCCGCCCCGTCCACCTGTACTGGGGCGCACGGAGTCTCGAGGACGTCTATCAGATGGATCTTGTCTGTGCTGTGGCCAAACGCTTCGACTGGTTCTCGTTTACCCCCGTTCTCTCGCGCCCCGATCGTGATTGGGGCGGTGCCACCGGATGGGTGCAGCAGGCCGCCATGAAGGACCATCCGGACCTCACCGGCCATAGGGTGTACGCCTGCGGCAGCGAAACAATGGTCCACTCAGCCGTCGACGATCTCGCCCGCGACTGCGGGCTCGTCCCCGAACGATTCCACTCTGACGCCTTCGTCTCCGCACTTCCGAAATAGACGTTCGTCCGTTAGCCCCTGATCCGCCGGTGCCGCGATCCGTACTGCCTGCCAGCCACCGCTGGCGTGAAGGACTAGGGCTTTTCGATATCGGCGGTGACTGCCTCGACGGTTTGCGATCAATGACCACCTGCGACCGCTGACCACCTGCGACCGCTGACCACACTTGGAAGTTGCCATCTACACGGAAGCGACATCGATGTGACTTGAATGGAGGTCCGCACCGATAGCGGCGGCGGTCTCCAGTAGGTCAGGGACGAATTTTGTCAGCGGTGGGAGGCCCGTGTCTCCAGTGGAGTGGTCGGCGATGTGGATACCCGCGATCACTGCACCGGCGCGGTCCCGGATGGGCGCGGATGGTCTGCGTCGGTCGATCGAAGAGCCCTCGGCTAGTGCTCGATCTGTGAGTTCACGGCCAGCTCGGCTCCGATCGCTCGCGTGGTCTGCAGGAGCTCGGGAAGGACCTCCTCGCGGAGTTGCCGTGAGGAGGTCCGGCCGACCGGTGTGGAGATGTTGACCGCGGCCACCGCCCGTCCATCCGCGTACACGGGGGCGGCTATAGAGCGCAGGGTCGGATCAAGTTCCTGGTCGGCGATCGCGAAGCCATCGACGCGCGCACGCTCGATAATTCCCTTGATCTCCTCCGGGAAGGACCGGGTGCAGCCGGCCACCCGCCCGGGGGTCAGGGTGCGCAGGTAGTCCTCGAGCTCTTCCGGAGGAAGATCCGCAAGCAGAACCCGCCCGCTCGACATGATGAACGCCGGAAGCCGTGTACCGACCGCGATATTGACCGTCATGAGACGACTGGCCTTCACGCGGTCGACATACACCACGGTGTCGCCATCCAAAATCGTCAGGGAGCAAGTGTCGCGCACCCGCTCGGCCAGTAGCGCCAGGTGCTGCCGCGCCAGAGCAGGCAGGCCGAGTCTGTCGAGGTAGAGATCGCCGAGCTCCATCAGTTTGGGCCGGAGCCAAAAGGTGGGGCCGTCGGTGGCCACGTAGCCGACGTGCTGCAGAGACAGCAAGAGGCGCCGAGCTGTGGCGCGAGTGGAATCCGTACGTTCCGCGACCGCGGCGAGTGAGAGTGGGATCCCGGCCTCGCTGAGTACCCGCAGAATCTCGATTCCTCTCGCCAGCGACGTCACCCTGTCGTCAGGCGCTATCACGATGACAGCATAGTGGGACCGGCCGAGACGACCGCGCGCGGTAGCCGGGCCATCCGAGCCCGTCGGGGCCAGACGCGTTCGAAGTTGGCCGCGAGGCCCCTGCCCGCCGCCGATGCGCATCGTCTCCAGGCCCCATCGGGCATCGCGACGCTCGAGCTCTCCACACCGGGTGGAGAGGATCCGGCCGCCCGTCGCCCCGACGGGATGGCCCAGGGAGACACCCGAGCCGTGGGGGTTGACGTGCCGAGGACAACCTCGTGGATCAGGGACGCCTCGAGTCCGTTCCGGGTCACGAGTTCGCGGATCACGGTGGCGGCCAGCGCCTCCACAGGAACGTCTCTGAAGACCCCGCTGAACCGGTCGGCCGGTGTGCGGAGAGGGGAACAGGTCACGGCGTCGGGCACAGGGGTCCTCTCGGGGCGGGGCGCGCGACGGGCGGCCGGGTCATCTGTTGACGGCAACGAGATCCGCGCCGATCGCCTCGGCGGTGGACAGTAGGGGTGGGACGAACTCCTCGATAAGTTGCTCGGATGTGTATCGCATCGCGTGCGTGGAGAGGTTGATGGCGGCGACGACCCGTTCCTCCGCGTCGCGGACGGGTGCCGCAAGCGACCGCAGCCCGGGTTCGAGTTCCTGATCGACCATGCACCAGCCCTGCTCGCGCACGCGGTCGATCGCCTCGCGAAGCGACTTCTCGTCGGCGAGTGTGGTGGGGAAGCGCGCCTTGAGCGGGGTGGCCCGAAAATACTCATCCAGTTGCTTGCTATCGAGGCCGGCGAGCAGGACTCGTCCCATCGATGTGGCATAGGCGGGGAAGCGGGTGCCGATGGTGATGCCGACGGTCATGATCTGGCTCACCTGGACACGACCGACGTAGACGATGTCGGACCGGTCGAGGATTGATACCGAGGACGATTCCCCGAGGCGATTACTCAGCCGCTTGAGGTGGGGCTGCGCGACATCCGGCAGCGACGCCGAGCTGAGAAAGCTGTAGCCCAGGTCGAGGACTCGGGGGGTGAGCTGGAACGTCGGTCCGTCAGTGTCCAGGTAGCCCAACTCGACGAGCGTGAGCAGGAACCGCCGCGCGGTGGCCCGTGTGAGCCCGGTGTTACGTGCGACCTCGCTCAGCGTCTGTCGAGGATTGTCCGCGTCGAACGCACGGATTGCCGCGAGACCGCGGGCCAGCGACTGGACATAGTCGGGGGAGGAAGCGCGCGCGGCCTCCGCGTCGGGACTCGATCCGGCGGCAACCGCCCGTTCGTCCGCGGTCACGTCGGCTCCGCGAGATCTGCGAGCGCCGCCTTGCCGAGCGCGAAGGCGTGGTTGCTCTTGGGCACCCCCGCGTAGACCGCGGTGTGGAGCAGCACCTCAGCGATGAGGTCGGAGGGGACTCCCGCGCGGAGGGCCGCGCGGAAGTGCATGTCCAGCTCACCGTCGTTGCCCAGCGCGGTGAGGACGGCGATGGTGAGCAGGCGGCGTTGCGTCTCGTCGAGTCCCGGTCGGGTCCACACGTCCCCCCATGCGGTACGGGTGATGAAGTCCTGGAACGGGGCCGTGAAGTCGGTGGTACCCGCGACCGACCGGTCGACGTGGGCGTCACCGAGAACCTCCCGGCGGCGGCGCATACCGGCGTCATGCGCGGCTATCCGGCCGGCCATGTACGCCGCACTGCCGGAGGAGGAGAGGACGTGGTCGCGCAGGAGGGTGGTGACTCGTCCCGGCAGTTCCACGGTAGGCACGTGGGCGGCGGGGAAGAGTAGCTCCCAGCGGGCGTCCTCGATGCCGTCGGCGATCTCCCGGACGAGTTCCGGCGGCGTCAACGGATCCTGGTCGCCCGCGGCGACGAGTGCAGGGCACCCGATGCGGCCCAGGTCGGCGCGGAGGTCGAAGGCGGACAGGGCGTCGCAGCACGCCGCGTAACTCTCGCCATCGGTCGCCAGGACCATCTTGCGCAAGGTGGCGACGAGGCGCGGGTCCCGTTCGGTGAGGGCTGGGGTGATCCACCGGGCCACGACGGCGTCGACGACCGCGCCGACCCCGTCCCGCCGAACTGTGGCCGCACGGTCGACCCAACCCTCTGGCTCGCCGAAGCGCGCGGCCGTGCACAGCAGCGCGATGGACTCGATCCGGTCAGGATGGTGTACGGCCAGCCACTGCGCGATCGCGCCACCCAAGGAGAGTCCGGCGACATGGAATCTGTCGACGCCGAGGAAGTCCAGCAGGGTGAGGACGTCGCCAGCGAGACCATCGATCGTGCAGGGCCCGGGGATTGCCGCGGAGTCACCGTGGCCACGGTGGTCGATGGCGATCACCCGGAAGAGCTTTGACAATTCCCGGATCTGTTGTGACCACATCGAGCGGTCCGATCCGAGTGAACCCAGCAGTACGAGAGTGGGCGTGTCGGCGGTGATGTGCGACGGGCCCTGTGCCTCGTGGGCCAGGTTCGCGGTTGCGGAGCTGCCGGTCATCGGTGGCCCTCCTGGAGGTCGGGCTCGGAGATCGGTGTGAGCGTGGGCAGTAGGCGGTCGACGAGGTCGGTGGCGTGACCGGTGTAACCGGTGGGATCGAGCAGCTCGGCGAGGCGATCGGCGCCGAGGGCCTCGACGAGGGGCGGGTCGCGGTCGAGCCGCTCGGAGTTGCGGCACGCTTCGGTGACCAGGCCGCGGGCGTCTGGGACCTCCCGGCCCAGAGCCACGACCACTCGCTCGGCGAGAAGCGCTCCTCCGGTCATGTCGAGGTTCTGTGCCATCGCCCCCGGGTGTATTACGAGGTCCTCGAGGGCGTCCGCCAGACGGGCGAGGGCGCCCACGGTGAGGCGCTGCAGATCGGAGAGCGTCTCCCACTCGGCGTGCCAGGCGCCGGCGGCACGCTGGTGTTCGTGGGCGGCGGCCGCGTGCATGGTCGCGACGAGCCCCGGCGCTCGCATCGCCGCGGCACGGGCCTCGATCGCGGCCGTGGGGTTGCGTTTGTGTGGCATCGCCGACGAGCCGCCGCCGTCGTGGAGGGAGAGTTCGCCGATCTCGGTGGCCGCGTGTCGGATGATGTCACCGGCCGCTTTCGCGGTCGCGCCGGCGGTCGCGCCGAGCGCGCCCGCGTAGAGCGTCAGCACCGTACGGTCGGTGTGCCATGGGGCCACCGCACGGGGAAGGCCGAGCTCGTCGGCCAGTGCGTCGGCCAGCGCAAGGCCATGGGGATGGAGCGCGGCCAATGTACCCGCGGCACCCCCGAACTGGACCGGCACTCCGTGCGCTGCACGGACCGCTTCCGCGGCGGCGCGGCGGATCGAGGCGCCCCAGCCCGCCGCCACGAGTCCGAAGGTGGTGGGCAGCGCCTGCTGTCCGAGGGTGCGGGCGACGAGCGGGGTGTCCCGGTGCTCGTGGGCAATGGCCGCACAGGCGGCAACGGCGCGGTCTGCGTGTCCGGCAAGGTTCGTCGCGGTCCGGTGGACGAACAGCGCGACCGCCGAGTCCATGACGTCCTGGCTGGTGGCACCCACGTGGACCTCGGATGCTACTGCGTGGGGGTCGGTTTGCGTCACCTCCGCGCGCAGGGCGGACACGAGCGGGATTACCGGGTTGCCGCCGGAGACGGAGGCCGGGCCGAGGGTGGCGGGATCGGCGTCGGGGATCCGCCCAGGCTCGGCGGCCAGGGCGGTGAGGGCTTCGGCGGTCGCGGTCCCGACGAGCCCGGAGCGAGAGGCGGCGCGCGCGAGTGCGGCCTCGACCTCGACAAGAGCGCGCGTCCATGCCTCGTCGGAGTGGTCGACGCCGTTGGTCTGGCCGAAGACCGGGTCGAATAGTGGGCCGCGCGTTCCGGTCACAGGTCGAAGAACGGGGTTTCGGGACGTGCGGGCGAATCCTGCAGCTGCACGGTGAGGTGGTACGTTCCCCCGCTCCGCTCGGCCACCAGCAGTTCGCGGCGTTTCTCGGGGAGTGCCGCGAGGACCGGGTCGACGGCGTGAGCTTCGGTGTCCTCCGGAAAGTACAGGCGGGTCACCAGTCGCTTGAGGATGCCGCGTGCGAACACGCCCACCGCTAGGTGCGGGGCCTGGCTCCCGTCGGTCCCAGCGCCGACCGGCCCGGGCCGGACCGTGTCGATGGTGACGGTGCCGGTCTCATCGGCGAATACCCGGGCGAGGCCGGTGAAGCCTACGCCCCCGACGAGCGGGGTGTCGCGGACAAACCTGCCATGGGCATCAGCCTGCCAGGTCTCGATCATGGCGTCGGTGACCGGCGCACCTTCGCCGTCGAGCACAGTTATGGTCACGTGGATGTGGCCCTCGGTGCCGGGTTCAACGAGAGTGCGCGAGGCTGTCCAGTCAGGTTCGAGACCGATATGCACGTACGGACCGACGGTCTGGGAGGGCGTTAATCCGAAGCCGGCGTCATCTTGGTCGCGCGCCGTGAGCGCGGGGTAGCGCGGTGCCGAGGGGTTGGCGGTGTCGATCATCAGTGCTCCTGGCCATTCTCGAAGGGGGTCGCGTTGCGGCCGCGCAGAACGATGTCGAACTTGAACGCCGGGGCCCAGTCGGACTCGGTGGCGTCGTAGTCAAAAACGCTGATCATCCGTTCGCGGGCGCCGGCGGGCGCGGCGTTGAAAATGGGGTCTTGGAAGTAGAACGGGTCGTCCGGGAAGTACATCTGGGTGATGAGCCGTTCGGTGTAGGCGCGCCCGAACAGTGAGAAGTGGATGTGGGCGGGGCGCCAGGCGTTGTGGTGATTGCCCCAGGGATAGGCGCCGGGCTTAATCGTTAGGAACCGGTAGCGACCATGTTCATCGGTCACACAGCGACCGACGCCGTTGAAGTTCGGGTCGAGGGGGGCCGGCCACGAATCGTTCTTGTGGCGATACCGGCCCGCCGCGTTAGCTTGCCATACCTCGACGAGTGTCTCGGGAACCGGCTTGCCATCGCTGTCGAGGACGCGGCCGTGGACGATGATGCGCTGACCGATCGCCTCGCCGCTCCCGACCAGTGTGAGGTCGGCCTCGGACTCGGTGACCGCCGACCCGCAGAAGACCGGACCGGAGAGCTCCCCCATCCGCTGGGGGAGCAGGACGAGGTCGTTGCGCGGTGCCCGGAGTCTAGTGGTGCCGTACTCGGGAAAGGCGAGCGGTGGGTTTGCGTCGCGGTCGTCGACGTACCGGGCGGGGAGATGCAACATGACGTCCTCTCGATAGAAGCGACTTCTGCCGCGCGGCGGACGCAGAGACGAGGCGTCCTGACGTTGGAAAAGTGACTCAGATTACAACCTTCTATGAGTCGGGAGATTAGTCAGCCAGCCTGGTGTGCGCAAGTCGCACATCTGTACATTATGTGAACGCGCCCTACGGGGTACGGCATGGCAAACAGAGTGTTTCGCTCGGCCACATGAGAAAAAACGCAGATCGAACGGCGCCATTGTCGCTGTGGGTAGATCCGGACGGTCCGGCATCCCTGTCGCCCTTAACGATGCGCTCCTCCAGTGGAGACGAAGCGCCGGATCTCGCGATCGTTTACTTTACATAAGATAAGTTATCGGCGTTAACATAATGCCTAGTGGCGCGGCGTTTTGAGACGTGACTAGTTCGCTGGGTGCTTCTGGTCGTCGTGACCTGTGGCGTTGATCGGAGCACGGCGCCGGCGGGCCGGCGCCGTGCTGCCTGGTTAGTTGGCGGCGGTGTATGCCTGCATCACCTCAGCGGGTATGCGTCCGCGGTCGGAGACGTCATACCCGTTGGATCGGGCCCATTCGCGAACCCGCTTGGTCTCATTGGCTGAAGTGGTGGATCTGCGGGAGGTCTTGGTTTTGCTCCCGGCGACTCGGTGGCCGGCATTGATGTACGGCTTCATCGCCTCGCGGAAAGTGTCAGCGTTAGCATCGCTGAGGTCGATGGAATAGTCTTTGCCCTCGAACGCAAAAGTGATGGTGTTTGCTTTGTCGCCAAGGTCGGTGCCGTCGAGATCGTCGATGAATCTCACGTGAAATTGTTGTGCCATTGATTCTCCCTGATGAGGTCGTTTCTACTGCGGTGCCAGTATGCGCCACATATAGTGACCAGGTATCGTCTAGTTCTTTCGCACTCGTGAGTCTTGTGGAAATGAAGCGTGGCCCTCAGCCAGGGCCAGGATGTCCACTCGGCGAGGCTCCTCGTTGTATTGCATTCGGGGTGTGGCCGGGTATCCTGGGGTGTGAGCGCGACACCGTGGGTGTTGGGCGAGTCGCAAGGCCAGGTGCACCTGGGGCAGACCGGGACCCTGGCCTTACGCATGTCCGGAGTTCGTCAGCTGCCGGTGTCTAGCTCCACTTCGTACAGACAGCGCTCCAGTCTCTGCCGGTAGGTCCCGTTTCCTTGATGGTGGGCGCGGACGGCGCCGGCCACGATGTCGGCGGACCACAGGAGTGGTTCCTGGGCGCCTGCCACGTGGGTGACGTGGAAGCGCGTACCCGCCGGTAGCGAGAACCGGGCTCCTTGGGCCGTTTTGATGTCGCGCTCGTTGAGTTGGACCGTTCGAGATTCAATCACGAGGTCTGTGACGGAGTAGCTGTGCAGCTCGGTGATCAGGCGGGTCAGGCACATAGCTCGCGCGCGTTCCTGGCGTCTGCGCGGCACCGGCGTGCCCACGGTGACGATATGGAAGCCGTCTAGTGCGGCGATGGTCTGTGCGGCAGTGGTTTGCTGGCGAGTGTCCATCTCATTCCAGTGCAACTTGGAAGACCGGCGTTTCCCTCGGAGCTGCTGCATGCAGGTGCGCACCGTCTCATGGCTAGCTTCGTCGAACACCGCAGCTGCAAGGACATAGAATCCGCCGTGGTCAGCCTCGTGGAATGACTCATCCGCAAAGGCCACCCGCGCAGCGTCGTTGAACATCGCGGTCAGCCTATAAGGCGTCGCAGACACCCCACATTCGCGCTCATCCCCTGCGCTACGTGCTTATGCGACTGCCGGGCGAGCGCCGACCCCCTTCTTCAAGACACGCTCGAAGGAATCGCGTTAGGCGATCGTCAAATGCGACACCAGGTTGGCGGTCCATGGCGGCAAGGAAAGTTGCGCCCCCCTGCGCCGGCCACCACGGACAGTGTGATGACCGGCCGGTGAGGGGGCGGTCGTAAGGATTCTTGAGACTTGTTGTTCGGGCGTCTGCGCTAGGTAGCCGGATAGACGCTTACCCACTTTGTCATAAGGCATGGAAGCTGGCGCCGACTCGAAAGCCCGCCGAGCGCTGCTTCTGGCAGCACGCTGTCGTCGGCCCGGGAAGTGTCGTCGGCCCGCGCTCAGGGTCTGAAGGTTGCCTATAAATCACGAAGTTTCAGGTTCGGGTAGTCCGAGAGCTCGGGCCCAGATCGACGTCAAAGTCTCGATTGATTTTCCTTCGTCGAACGTCACGCCGTAAATAAACCACATCTGGGTAAAGTGCTCGACCATGCCACCCAAGGCTGCGGCCGTGAGAGCCGGATCGATCTTTGGATCGACGAGTCCCTCGTCCTGCAGGTTTCGGATTGCTCGTTCGTTACGGCTCAGGAAAAGATCCCGAATCTGTAGCTTGAGTTCCTTGAACTGCGGGTCTCGAATGGCGACCTCGTCGATCACCGAGACCAACTTTGCGTTTCGGGCGGCCACCGCAAAGTACTGTCGGTTAGCTGTAGCTATGCGGCCCACGGGGTCAGTGGCGCCCTGAGTCCCAGTCCGCGACGCATTGAACATCTCGCCTGCGACGGTGGTGAACAGCTCGTGGAGAACTGCTTCCTTGGTCTCGAAGTAGTGGTAGAAGCTCCCGTACGAAGTCTTGGACAGCTTGGCGATGTCCGAGATTCGAGTTTCAAAAAAACCACGCTGCTCGAATAATTCGCGAGCCGCAGCGACTAGCGCTCCGCGCGTCCGACGACCGCGTTGAGTAGTTGGCAACTCCTGCCGAATTGCGAGCCTTGACTCCAGTGTGGATGCGACTTCGCCGTTCGCCCTGCTACCAGTCGGTTTCGGCACCGGCCACGCTCCTCAGCTTATGTATTTCGTTCCGAATTAGTGCGCTCCTGCGTTCACTTCTGAAACTGATTCTACCTATGGGCGAAGCGCGAACTTCTTGACTATTCCCGCCGTCGTGCGGGCCGGCGCCTCGGTTCGCGTGACCGCCTGCCGCTTCGATGAGGCCGATGAAGTCAAGGCCACCAACGCAGGTCGTCCATCCGCACAACTCGACGGCGGGCAGGGTGGGTATGGATTCGAGTTCTCGTCGTACGTCCACTCGCGGTCGCCGCAGAGTGGGGCACGCAACGTCAAAAGCCTGCTCTCGTTGCATTTCAAACGGTGTCTCCACTGATATTGGGTTTTCCGTTAAGGTTCGACCAAATCGGGGTGAGTTGCTTTGGACAGTTGACACTCTTGGAACTCGTATTCGGCGATCCCTTCGCGGACAAAGGGGTCGTCTTTCATGAGTGCGCGCATTTCGTCGCCGTCGGTTCCCCTGGCGATAATCAGTCCGCCAACCCGAGGCTTACGAGATCCGAAGGCGACGAATGTGCCGTCGTCGTAGTGCTTGTTGACGAACTCGAGGTGCTCGCGGAGTGTCGGGTCGTCCATTTCGAAGCTCTTGAGATACCTGCTCGTGATAATGAACATGTAGTGACCTTCTTCTCGGTTCTCAGTGTGTGACGGGCTCGAGACTGCACGAGAAGTCGGAGCCTTTGAAAGGGGCGTCGGCCAGGTGCCACGCCTCGATGAAATATTCGCCGACTCCACTAAAGCAGAAAGTCTGAGGATCGCCTACCAGTGCCGTTGGCGAATTCGATGATGGGCCTGGTGGTAGTCGCGTCGTCTCCAACGCGCCAGGGCACTCGAGTTGTACTTCGTTTTGGAGGGGGACTGTCAGTGTCAGCCATTGAATTGGCCTCGCGGGATCTGGGCGCCTGGAGTCGAGCATCGGTAAGTGACTGTAGTCATGCGCTGACTCGAGAGTCAATGAAATTGCTCAATCCTTCCTAGCGCCCGGGTTGGCACAGGTCAGGACGTTCGTCATACTTGACTTGTGAGTCACATTCGATCTACGGTGACATGCAGTCGGCTGCTCACCTCATGGTTGATCAGTTGGCGGGGTGCCAATTTGCCCCGACAGACACCTCTGGCACGGTTCGGTCCATGCCTCGGTGGATCGTTTAACAGATGCGGAGTTCCAGATGTCCAGCGTGGTCTCGAGCCTTGATGTCCGGTCGGCGGAGTATGCCGAGAATCGGGAGGCGATGCTGGCCGCGCTGGAGGAGATAGAGGAACTTCAACAGCAGGCGCAGGTCACCGGCGGTGAGAAGTACATCGGCCGGCACCGCGAGCGCGGCAGGCTGGTGGTGCGAGAGCGCATCGAGTTGCTGGTCGACCGGGGGTCGGCGTTCCTGGAGTTGTCAACGTTGGCTGGTTACGGCGCGGGCGATCCGCTGGGTGCCGGTTGCGTCACCGGGATCGGCGTCGTCGAGGGCACCGAGGTGATGATCGTCGGCAACGACGGCACCGTCCGGGGTGGTAGCCAGAGTCCGTCGACGGTCAAGAAGATCCTCCGCGCTTATGAGATAGCCCGTATTAACCGGTTGCCATTGATCAACCTGGTGGAGTCGGCCGGCGCCGACCTACCGCGGCAGTCGGAGATCTTCGTGCCGGGCGGCTCGGTGTTTAAAGAGATCAGTCGACTGTCCGGTGCAGGGGTCACGACCATCGCGGTGGTGTTCGGATCGTCGACCGCCGGCGGCGCCTACGTGCCGGGAATGTCGGACTACACCATCTTCGTCAAAGGCCAGGCGCAGGTGTTCCTCGGCGGACCTCCACTGGTGAAAATGGCAACCGACGAGGACGCCGACGAGGAGGAACTGGGTGGTGCGGAGATGCACGCCCGGACCTCCGGTCTGGCGGACTACCTGGCCGCCGATGAGTTTGAGGCGGTCCGGATGACGCGCGATCTCGTGCGCAATCTCGGGGACATCCGCCCGCACGCCATCACTGAGGCCGGCGAGGAGCCGCTGTTCGATCCGGAGGAGTTGCTCGGTATCCCGTCCGCGAACGCTCGCGTGCCGTATGACATCCGCGAGGTCATCGTCCGGGTGGTGGACGGATCGCGGTTCGACGAGTTCAAGCCCGCCTACGGCGCGAATCTGGTGTGCGGGTGGGCGACGCTGGCCGGACGCCGCATCGGGATTCTCGCCAACAACGGCATCCTGTTCTCCGAGGAGGCGCAGAAGGGCGCGCACTTCATCCAGCTCGCCAATCAGTCGCGCACACCGCTGCTGTTCGTGCACAACATCACCGGCTTCATGGTGGGTACCCGCTACGAGCAGGGCGGCATCATCAAGGACGGCGCGAAGCTCATCAACGCGGTGTCCAACTCGTCGGTGCCGCACCTGACCCTCATGGTGGGTGCGAGCTACGGCGCCGGCAACTACGCGATGTCAGGCCGGGCATATGACCCCCGTTTCGTCTTCACCTGGCCCAGCCACCGAATCGCTGTTATGGGCGGTAAGCAGCTGGCGGGCGTGCTGTCGATCGTTCGACGCAACGCTGCCGAGAAGGCCGGTGCCGAGTTCGACGAGACCGCCGACGCGGCCCAGCGGGCGGCGGTGGAGGGCCAGATCGATAGCGAATCGACCGCCCTTTTCGCCACCGGGCACCTGTGGGACGACGGGATCATCGACCCGCGAGACACCCGCACCGTGCTGTCCATCGCTCTGTCCGCCGCCGTTGGTGCCGGTGATCCGGAGCCCAAGAACTTCGCCGTCTTCAGGATGTGACCCGCATGTCTTCCCAAGCAGTGACTTCGAAATCCATCACCACTGTCCTCGTCGCCAACCGCGGGGAGGTGGTCAGCCGGATCGCCCGGACCGCGACCCGCCTTGGTATCCGGACGGTCGGCGTGTACGCCGAGTCCGACCGGCAGGCCGCCTACCTCGACGACGTCGATGTGGCCGTCGCGCTGGGCGACGATGCGACGAGCTCGCCGTACATCGACCATGAGCTGATCCTGGAGGCCGCCAGCAGGACCGGGGCCGACGCCATCCACCCGGGATACGGGTTCCTCGCCGAGAACGCCGAATTCGCCGCCGCTGTCATCGAGCGCGGGCTGATCTGGGTGGGCCCGCCCCCGCAGGCGATGATCGAGATGGCAGGCAAGATCCGGGCCAAGGAGATCGCCCGCGACTCCGGCGTCCCGGTCCTTGACAGCGTCACCGTCGACGCCGACCCCCAGGCCTCGATCGAGCGCGCCCGCGCCATCCCCACCCCGCTGCTGGTCAAGCCCTCCGCCGGTGGCGGTGGCAAGGGCATGCACCGCGTCGATGACCACGCCGAGCTCGCGCAGACGATCGTCACCGCCCAACGTGAGGCCATCTCGTCCTTCGGCGACGGGACGCTCTTCATCGAGCGGTACGTCGAGTCGCCACGGCACGTCGAGGTCCAGGTCTTCGCCGACCAGCACGGCAACGTCGTCCACCTGGGCGACCGGGACTGCTCCGTTCAGCGGCGTCACCAGAAGATCATCGAGGAGGCTCCCGCCCCGGGACTGGACCCGCAGGTGCGGGAGCGAATGGCCGAGGCGGCGGTGTCACTGGCCCGCTCGATCGGCTACGAGGGCGCCGGGACCGTGGAGTTCCTGTACTTCGACGGGGACTTCGCCTTCCTGGAGATGAACACCCGTCTGCAGGTGGAGCACCCGGTCACCGAGCAGGTCACCGGTGAGGACTTGGTGGAGTGGCAGTTCATCGTTGCCTCCGGCGGGCGGCTCCCGCGTGAGCAGGAGGAGATCACCCTCGACGGACACTCCGTGGAGGTCCGCCTCTACGCCGAGGACCCGTCGAACGACTACCTGCCCTCACCCGGCACCGTCCACCTCCTCGAGGCCCCTGAGGTTCCAGAGGCCCGGTGGGAGCTGGGGGTGCGGTCGGGCAGCCCGGTCTCGAGCCGCTACGACCCGATGATCGCCAAAATCATTGTCGACGGCCGGAGTCGTCTCGAAGCCATCGACCGCATGTCGATGGTGCTGGGCAGCCTCCGGGTGCACGGGGTCGCCACCAACCGCGACCTGCTCCGGGCGATCCTGGCGGACGGGGACTTTCGCACGGGGCGGCTCTCGACCGCGCTTCTGGATGCCAACCCGTCACTGGCTGAGCGGTCAGTGGACGAGGAGTCCGAGAACCTTCACGCCGTGGCCGCAGCCCTGCACACCGCTCTGCGCCTGCAAGAGCGCAAGACGATCCAGCCGTTCACGGGCTTCGGCTGGCGCAACGTCCGCAGCCAGGCCGACATCGTCGAGATCGAGGGCGAGGGTGGCACGCACACGGTGGGCCTTCGCCTCGAGCGCGACGGCCGCTGGACCGCCGATATCGGAGAGTCGACCCTGGAGATCCGCGTCCTGAGCGATTCAGGCCCCAGACTGGTCCTCGAAGCCGACGGCCTGCGCCAGGTCTTCCAGCTGGCCGAGTACGGGCACGACGTGGTCGTCGACTCCGCGCACGGCAGCTACCGGTTCACCGAGAAGACCCCCCTGGAAGAGGCCGCAGACGCCGCCGAGGGCGGGGGAGCGGTCACCGCGACGGTGCCGGGCGCCGTCGTCGCCACCCCGGTCTCCGTCGGGGACCGGGTCGGAGCCGGTGACACCCTTGTGGTGCTCGAGGCCATGAAGATGGAGCACCGCTACACCGCCGAAGAAGCGGGTGTCGTCGAAAAGCTCCTGGTGGCAGTGGGCGATACCGTCGACTACCAGCAGCTGCTGGTTGTGGTGACCGGTGACGCCGACGACTCCGGGGCCGCGTCATGACCGAGAACCAGAAGATCATCCGGATTGGCAGCATGAGCGGTTTCCTCGGTGACCGCCTCTCGGCCGGGCTGGAGCTGCTGGAGTCCGCGGAGGTCGACATCCTCACTGGGGACTGGTTGGCGGAGCTGACCATGACGATCCTCGAGCGTCAACGTCGAAAGGACCCCTCCCGCGGTTATGCCACCCTGTTCCTCACTCAACTGGAGCAGATCCTCGGCACTTGCGCTGATCGCGGGATCCGCGTCGTATCCAACGCCGGCGGTCTTAACCCGCCGGGAGCAGCAGAGGCCGTCGAGAAGATGGCGCAGCGGCTCGGTCTTTCGATGACCGTCGGCCACGTCAGCGGCGACGACATCGCCGACCGGGTGCCTCAGATGGTGGCCGACGGGATCCTCCTCGACGCCGACACTGGCCAGCCGATCACCTCTGATGGCGCCCTGGTGGCGAACGCCTACCTGGGCGGGTGGCCCATCGTTAACTGCCTCGAGCGGGGCGCGGACATCGTCGTCACCGGCCGCGTCACCGACGCCGCACTCATCGTCGGCGCCGCCGCGTGGGCACACGGCTGGACACAATCCGACTGGGACCAGATCGCCGGGGCCGTGGTCGCCGGACATGTGGTCGAGTGCGGCGCACAGGCCACCGGCGGTAACTTCTCCGGTTTCGCCGACATCACCAGGATCGAGACCGCGGGCTTCCCGATCGCCGAGATCCGCGCCGACGGCAGCAGCGTCATCACCAAGGGCGAGGGGACCGGCGGAGCAGTCACCGTCGACACCGTCACCGCGCAGTTGCTGTACGAGATCCAGGGCCGCGAGTATCTCAATCCGGACGTCGTCACCGACCTGCGCTCGATTCGACTCGAGCAGTCCGGACGGGATCGGGTCGAGATCTCGGGCACGACCGGCCGCGCACCGACCTCGTCGCTCAAGGTCTCCATGGCCTACCCGGGGGCCTTCCGCAACGCGATGACACTGGTCATCACCGGCCGCGACCCCGAGGCGAAGGCCGAGCTGGCCGAGCGCGCGGTGTGGAGCCGTATCCCCGGCGGCCGAGGCGCTTTCGCTGACGTCGACGTCTCCCTGCTCGGCCGTCCCGTCGATGATCCGCAGACCTTCGGCGAATCGATTTCGATGCTGCGCATCGCGGTGGCCGGTGACGACGAGAAGCTGGTCGGGCGCGGGTTCTCCTCCGCCGTGGTGGAGACCGCACTCTCGAGCTACCCCGGTTTCTACACCACCACCCCGCCCACGCCGGCAGTCGGGTACGCGGTGTACCAGCCAGCGCTCGTACCTGCAGAACTCGTCTCCGCCTACGCCACCGTCGGCGGCGAGACGGTGGAGATGGCACCGGTCGGTGCGACCAGCGGCGTCTCCACAGAAAGTGGTGCGAGACACGACGACGACAACGACGACGAGGGCAGCAGCGGCGTCACGGGATCACCCGCGAACGATGCGGGTGGACCGACTGTCTCGGTCGCGCTCGGCGACCTGGTGCACGCCCGTTCGGGCGACAAGGGAGGCAACGCCAACGTCGGACTGTGGGCCAAGAACGACGCCGTCCACCGCTGGCTCAAGGGCCACATGACCGCAGAACGGTTCGCCGCTCTCGTCCCCGGCACCAACCCGGACCGCGTCACCCGCGTCCCGCTGCCGAACCTGAAGGCCCTGAACTTCGTCATCACGGGACACCTCGGCCGCGGGGTCTCCTCAAGTCTGGCATTTGACGCGCAGGCCAAGGGGCTGGCCGAGTACGTCCTCGCCCGGCACGTGACCGTGCCCGCGGACCTAGCGGAGAAGCGATGAACTACACCACGGCGGACCTAGTCCGCCTCGAGGTCTCGAGAGGAGTCGGCCGGATCGTCCTGGACTCCCAGCACAACCGCAATGCGCTCTCCCGGCAAGTGCGCCGCGAACTTCGGGACCGCCTCACCGAGGCGATGGCCGACGAGCTCGTCCGGGTGATCGTACTGACTCACGATGGTCCCGCATTCTGCGCCGGAGCCGACCTCAAAGAGATCGGCCTACCGAGCGACGAGTCCGAGGTCGAACTCGGGGAGATCGTCGAGCTGCTGTGGACGAGCCCCAAGCCTGTAGTTGCCCGGATCGCCGGCGCGGTCCGCGCCGGGGGAGTGGGTTTGGCTTCGGCCTGCGACATCGTCGTGGCCTCCGACCAGATCACCTTCGCCTTCACCGAGGTCCGGATCGGGGTGGTGCCCGCGGTCATCTCGGTGCCGGTGCTGCGCCGGATGCGCCGCCACCGCGCTATCGAATTGTTCCTCACCGGCGAGACCATCGACGCGCCCACGGCCGTCGCCGACGGCCTGATCAACCGCGCAGTACCTGCCGACCAGCTCGACGCCGAAACTGACCGGGTGGTCGGGATGCTCCTGCGCGGAGGCCCGAAGGCTCTCTCCGGCACCAAGAAGCTCGTGGCCGAATCCCGCACCGACGACGGGCGCCAGCGGATGAACGAACTCACTCGTTGGTCCCTGACCTTCTTCGCCTCGATTGAGGGCGTGGAAGGGCGCACCGCGCTCCTGGAGAAGCGGGACCCGACCTGGTGCATCACTGAAGGACAAGCGGAGGACTCTGACAACCATGGCCCCTCATGACCTCACCGGCAGGACAGCGATAGTCGCGGGCGCATCACGCGGCATCGGGCTAGCAGCTGCGAGAGCGCTGGCCGGGGCCGGAGCCAACGTCGTCCTCACCTCGAGGAGTCAGCAGGCCGCTGAGGAGGCCGCCTCGACCATCGAGGGAAACGCGCTCGGGGTGGGGGCGCACTCGGTGGACGAGAACCAAGCCAAGCGATGCATCGCATTGACGCTCGAGACGTTTGGCAGCATCGACATCTTAGTCAACAACGCCGGCACGAACCCGGCATACGGTCCGATGACCCAGCAAAATCACGGGCAATTCGCCAAGACGATGGACGTCAACCTGTGGGCACCGTTGCTGTGGACCGGCCTGGTCGCCAAAGCTTATATGGGACAACACGGCGGGTCGGTGATCAACACCGCGTCCATGGGAGGGCTGGTTCACGAGCCACTCATCGGCCTCTACAACGTCTCTAAAGCGGCGCTCATCTACCTCACTGAACAACTCGCCATGGAGCTGTCCCCGAAGATCCGGGTCAACGCCATCGCCCCAGGTGTAGTCCGGACAAAGCTAGCGGAGGCGTTGTGGAAAGAAAACGAGGCCGCGGTCGCGGCCGCTACGCCTTTGGGCCGGATCGGGGAGCCGGACAACGTGGCCGACGCCATCACGTTCCTGGCCTCGGACACCTCGTCATGGGTGACTGGCGAGACGCTAGTGATCGACGGCGGCCAGCGCTTCGGAGACGCGCAAGAATACCGGACCTCGCTGTAAACGCTTAGGTGGCCGCCATCCGGAGAACCCCGAACTTCGTTCGTCCCATCCCCGCGCGCAAATTAGAGAGAGTGGTCACTTCCGACAAATTGAATGCCTTGTTTCGGCCGAGCAGGGTCGCGCCTTCCTGCCCTTCCGGATCTAGAGTCCGTTGATCCGCCTGGAGCTCGCTGGAATGGAAGCGCGATCACAGGAAATAGTGGCCCGAGGTCCGGAAGCAGACTGGAGAGTCCACGCAGGTGCTCGAGATATCCGTTGTTGGACTCGACCGGGCCGGTGGAAGCACCGAAGTCGAAGTGCGTGATGATCTCGAGCTACCGCTCCGACAAGAGCTGCCGAGTTGTGCGAGCTCGGAAAGCCCCTTGGGCGCTCCGGCCCTGATCGAGCGCCGCCGCTTTTTCGCGATCTTCCCTTGCTGCCGCCAGACTCCTCGTAGGCATCGATGAACGGGCCAACAGGCGCCGTAAGTGAGCTCCACGGTGATGTGCGCATCGTCGGCGACGAGGTCCGTCCACAAGCGCACTCTCTGCCTGGCGGTCAGCAGCTGTGCCCGGGTGGGTCACGGCCGGTCGATCCCTTAGAACGGATCACCGCTACTGCGGCATGCGGGGAGTTTATCGGCGACCAAGTGGCCGAGCGAGTTCCGCTACCTACGCGTTGACTCTGACGAAGCGCCCCGTTGCGTCTTACGTTTGAACGATCCGGCCGTCGACATTCCGCCAATACAACGCCGCTTAACGTTGAAGAGAGTGGCACTTCGTTTTCACCTCGCCGGCATTCTCATCCCTCCATCCAGCCGAACCGTCTCACCGTTCAAGTAGTCGTTCGTTAACACCTCCAGTGCGAGTCGAGCAAACTCGTGGGAGTACCCGGCGCGCTTGGGGTAAACCGCACTCCTCGCTAACCTGGTCTTGTAGGCATCGCCCTGTGGAAGTGTGTCGAAAATCGGCGTATCGAATAAGCCGGGTGCGATCGAGTTAACGCGGATGCCGAACTCGGCAAGATCCCGTGCCATCGGCAACGTCATACCGACTACGCCCCCCTTCGCTGCGGCGTATGGGGTTTGGCCGACCTGACCTTCGAAAGCCGCGATCGACGCTGTGTGCAGTATCGAGCCACGGGTCGTCCCATCGGGCATCGGTTCAGACTTCGCCATGGCGGCCGCAGCCAACCGGGCACAGTTGTAAGACCCGATCAGATTGACCTGTATCTCCCGAGAAAATAACTCGAGCGGCAACGGGATGAAATCAGGTGAGAGGGTTCGGCGCTCCTGGCCGAAGCCGGCGGCGTTGACCAGCGCTCGCAACGGGCCCAACGTGGTCGCGGCCTCTACAGCTGCCGCGACTGCACGTTCATCCGTGACGTCGGCTCGACAGAAAAGGCCGTCGATGTCATCTGCCACGGACTGTCCCCGTTCGGACTGGAGGTCGAGAATGACTACTCGCGCTCCTTGCCGGGCCAACAACCTGGCGGTTGCTTCGCCCATGCCAGAAGCGCCTCCGGTGACGATGACGGAGGAACCGCTGAGATCCATGTGGTCAGCCTCTCAATTGGTCTTCTGTCTCGAACGGTCGCGATAGATGCAGCGAGTTCACGGAGTAATGTGCTGCTCGCGGAGCTTCTGTTTGCGAATCTTCCCGGTACTTGTTCTGGGGAGTTCGGCGACGACAATGAACTGCTTTGGAACCTTGTAAGCGGCGAGATGTTCCCGTGCGTGTGTACGAAGATCGTTCTCGTCAATCGTCTGGCCGTCTGTCGGTACAACGACGGCTGTCACCGCCTCGCCCCATCGATTGTCGGGGAGTCCGACCACGGCGCAGTCGGCTACAGCAGGATGTCCCAGCAAGACTCGCTCGACTTCGACAGACGAGACGTTCTCCCCGCCGGTCTTTACTATGTCCTTAATGCGATCTGTAAACCACAGCACTCCGTCCGCGTCTAGATATCCGACGTCGCCACTGTGGAACCAGCCATGCGCGAACACCTCCGCGTTCGCACCGGGACGATTGCCGTAACCCTGCATGGACTGAGAGCCGCGGTAGACAATCTCGCCCTGCTCGCCAGGTCCGAGCAGTGCGCCATCATGCGACATGATCTGCACGTCAGCTGTAGCTACGGCGGCGCCCCACGAACCGGAACGGTCCCACTGATGGGAGGGCCACTGCATGACGGTGGGCGGTGTGAACTCGGTCTGGCCGGAGCCCAGTACCACGTCGGCATTGGGCAGAACCACCCGAATCTGCTTTAACCTCGCTTCGTTCATGGGCGCCATGGCATAAATGGCCATCCGCACACTGTCCCCACCGGGGACGGCGCCATCGGCACTTGCGACGAAATCACCCCACATATTCGGCAGCAGCATAAGGTGGGTGACCTCACGGACTGCAATGTCATCACGTAGCGCTTGTGCATCGAATCGACGATGCAGTACAACGGTTCCACCCGTTAGCAGGACTGGTAGGGTCAGCGTGTTCAGTGCGGTGACATGAAACAGCGGCAACACAATCGGGAAGACTGAACGACTGTCTCCGCGTTCATGACGAAACTGAATGCATGTGCTGAGGGCAGCCATCATTACTGCGGTATGGCTTGTCAGGACCGCCTTAGGTCGTGAGGTCGTGCCTGAGGTGTAGAGGCATTGGGCTACGTCGCGGTCCTCGACCACCGTTTCGACCGTGTCGGTTGAATTGTCCGCAATGAGGCTTGAGAAGCTCGTGGTCGGCAACTTTCCAACTGCTTCTGGCGCGTGGCCGACGACCACGATGCGCTCGACAGTTGGTGTCTCGCCGGCTTCGGCCAGTGAAGCTTCCAGCAAGGGTAGGAATTCGCGTTCTACCACGACCAAGCGGGGCGACGCATTGGCGATCTGGAATCCGATATCGTCGGCTGATAGTCCAGTATTGGTGGGCATCATGACCGCGCCGATCTTTGCGCATGCAAAGAACGTGACCAAGAACTCCCATCGATTGGCCATGAGTCCGCATACAACGTCTCCCCGGGTCAGCCCAAATTCAAGGAGACCCCGCGCCAGGGAGTTCGCACGATTCTCCAAGTCGCGGTACGTGACCTCGGCAGCGCCATCGACAATCGCGATCCGGTCCCCGAACTGGCGCGCAGCGCGGGTGGGCAGGTCTCCCAGGCACACCCTGCGCACCAGGTTCAATGTGAGCGGATCGACTCCGTCAAAGTCCAGTTGAAGTGCCATTTACTTTCTCCTTGATCTGGCCGAGTGCTAGTTCACGGCGGGCTTGCTTAAGGCAGGAGACCATCCATGCGTGCAAGAATTTGGAGCATCACTTCATCAGCGCCCCCACCGATCGAATTGAGGCGACTGTCTCGGAAGAACCGTGCCGTCCACGTCTCCTCCATGTATCCCATTCCTCCATAGAACTGCAAGCAAGTATCGGCCACCTCTCGTGATAGTCGGCCAGCCATGAGCTTGGCTACAGTCGCCTGACGTGTGATGTCCTCGCCGGCTTCGTAAGCTTGTGCCGTTTGGAGATTATGGGACTGAAGAAGATCGACCTGCGCGGAGAGCTCAGACAGCCGGAAGGCCAAATATTGATTGGCGGCAAGCGGTTTTCCAAATGCTTGCCGCTGTAGAACGTACTCTCTAGTACGTTCCAACGCCCACCGGCAACTGCCGACGACTCCATACGCACCGAACATTCGCTCAATCACGAACTGTGCCATCTGCTGCTGGAACCCGCGGCCGACTTCACCAATAGTGTTAGCCACCGGGACGCGGACGTCCTCGAAGAACAGCTCCGCGGTATCGGAGGAACGATTTCCTAGTTTGTCAAGCTTCCGCGAAACGGAAAAACCCGGCGCGCTGGTCTCAACGATGATTTGGCTCATTCCGCGATGACCGCCTTCATCGGAGGTGCGGGCGAGCAGACAAAGCCAGTCCGCCTGGGTGCCGTTTGTGATGTAGAGCTTGCTGCCGTTGATGACCCATTCATCGCCGTCGCGCACCGCCCGAGTGCGCAATCCCGACACGTCAGAGCCGGAAGACGGCTCGGTGACAGCGATCGCGCAAACCTGTGTCCCGGCGAGCGCGGGGGCTAGATAGCGCCGTTTGAGGTCATCGGAGCCGAACTTGGCGAGTGAAGGGGTGGCCATCATGCTCTGCACACCGATAGCCATGGGAACGCCGGCCGCTCCGGCGCGGTACAGCTCCTCACAAAAGATAAGGGTAAAGAAGTGGTCGGCGCCTTGGCCTCCGTACTCAGGGTCGTACTCAAGACCGAACAGTCCTAGCGCGCCAAGTTTCGGAAAGAGCTCGTGCGCGGGAAAAGTTTCCGCCCGCTCCCATTCATCTGTGTAGGGAGCGATCTCTTTCTCGACGAAGTCGCGAACCATTTTCCGGAAAGCGTGGTGCTCGCTCGTGAACTGCATCGGGTCTCCTCATACTGGCCGAATGATTTATGAAGGGTCCAACTGTGTGCCCTCGGTCGCGCAGCCCCAGCGCCCTACCCCGCTTGTGCGGAGTGGCGATGGGGCTGCGCGTCAGAACTCGGGGCGGTTATTGCTGTTCTGCGGCCATCTCTGCAATGTTGGCCATATTCATGCCGGGCAACACCATGTGGCCGCCGTCAATTGCCAGTTCCTGGCCGGATACCCAGCTTGATTCATCGGAGGCAAGCCACAGGACGCCCTCGCTGATTACTTCTGGAGGTGCCATGCCGAGCCCCTTGAGCAGGGCGTAGGCCTTTCCTCCCGATTCCATGCTGTCTGGGGTGCCTAGTCCTGGACCGCCGGCCATCAGGTCCCAGCCGCCTTGCCAGTCCAAGATGCCTGTCCGAACCACACCTGGAAGGACTGCGTTACATCTAATCCCGAGGGGGCCCAACTCCAGGGCCACGGCCTTCATGAACCCTAGGACGCCATGCTTGGAGGTGACGTAGTGGGCATAGTTAGCACCTGCCTCTTTTCCGTTAACGGATGAGATCACGATGATTGAACCCGATCCGCGCTCAATTAGATGCGGAGTGACAGCACGAACCGTGCGCACCACACCGTGCACACAAATGTCGACGACGTCGTTCCATTCCTCCGCGGGAATCTCCCAAAAACGCCCGGTGCTCCAAGCTGCGGCATTCGCCACGACGGTGTCGATGTGTCCGAACTCCTGGATTCCACGTTCAACGGCTGCGTCCAGATCCGCCTGATTTCTAACATCACCTACAACCCCGATGATATTCCCGCCGCGGGATCGAACTTCCTTGACGGTTTCGTCCAGGTCTGCTTCGGTGGCGAGCGGGTGGGGAATCGCACCCTGCGCGGGGCAATCGAGCGCAATAATACTTGCTCCCTCTTCAGCCAGCCGAATGGCGTGTGCGCGACCTTGGCCGCGTCCGGCGCCCGTGATGAGAGCAACCTTGCCGTTCATTCTACCCATGTTCGATCAGTCCTTACTGTAAAGAAAGTGACGGTTGAGGAGTGGTTCACGCGTTGACTGCTCTGCGCCATTGACGCGTTACAGCCCCGCTTATCGTGGTCAGCGACCGAGGTGCGTCTTGATCCAGGACGCAGCGTTGTTAATAGACTCATCGGCTTCCTTCGAGCGGCCTGCCATAAACGGGTACACATGCTGCTGTCCGGCCTGGAGCTCTAGAGTCGCGTCGACCCCTGCCTGACGGGCCTTTTCTACAACTTGCTCAGCGTTATCTCGAAGCGTCTCGGCGCCGCCAGCGGTAGCGAAGAGAGGGGGCAAAACGGCGAGGTCGGCGTAGAGGGGATTGGCAAGGGGGTTGGTTGCCGGGGCCTCGCCCAAGTACATTCCCGCCATCAGCCCGCTCACCTCGGGAGAGATCAGCGCATCGCTATCCGCGTTTGACTTCATCGTTTCGCCAGCGACCTCCATATCCAGCCACGGCGAGAAAGCGACTATCGCAGCAGGTAGAGGCTCACCCAGTTCTTTCAGCTTGAGCACAGTGGCAATCGACAGGTTTCCGCCCGCCGAGTCCCCAGCCACAGCAGTTGCTTCGGGGGCGTACCCCTGGGCGCGGAGCCATCGATGCACCGAAACCAGGTCGTCGATCTGACTAGGGAACGGATTCTCCGGGGCCAGACGGTAGTCGGGCACCAGCGCACGCACCCCCGCAGCCTTGGCGAGGTGTCCCGCGAGCTTGCGATGACTGCTCGGAGAGCCGGTAACGCAGCCCCCGCCGTGGGCGTAGACAATAACTTTGTCCCGGTCGCAATTGGCCGGAGTCACCAGAATCGCGTGAATTCCGCCCGCGTCTACATCTTCGTAATTGACTTCGGTCGGCTCGGTCGCCAAGGATTCGAGGGTTCCGAGCATATCTCGCATGGTCGCCAGATCCATGTCGGGGTTGGCGGCCATTCTCCCCGCCATCTCCTTGTAGGTGTCGTTTAGTGCGTTCGGTGTGGCAGTTCCCATTTCAGAGTTCTCCTTCTGAACATTGATAGGTGGTGTCCGGTCACGCGGGCGACAGCGCAAACGAATCGAAGTCGCGATCTGCGACCTCGTTGCAGTCATCGCGGTAAGCTCCTACCCCGGCGAAGTAGAACAACGCTGCCTTTGGTTTGCCGGGAATATTGGTACCAAGGAACCACGAATGTGGACCTTCGGATAGAACTGTCGCGTCAACGATGGCATTGACTTTTTGCCGCCATCCTTCGACTGCTTCGGGGCGCGGCTCGATGGATTTGATACCGCGATCGTTCATGAATCTGATAGCCCTACCAATCCAGTCCGCGACCCCGTCGATAATCACAGGGAAGTTGGCAAATGGGGCCTGCGGGCCGCCGACCATGAACATGTTGGGGAATCCATCAACGCCGATTCCTAGATGGGTTCGAGGCCCATCAGCCCACTTGTCACTCAGTTTCACCCCGTCGCGTCCGCGGATGTCGAGGCCGGTGTAACTACCGGTTTGTCCGTCGAAGCCAGTAGCGAAAATGATGATATCAACTTCGTACTCTTGGTCGCCTACAGCGACGCCGGTCGGTGTAATTCGACTAATTGGCGTAGTGCTGACATCGACGAGGTGAACATTGTCACGGTTGAACGCCTCATAGTAGAAATGCCCGAGGGGAGGCCGCTTGCCGACAATCGGGTAGTCCTTCGGGCACAACAACTCCGCGGTTTCTGGGTCTTTTACGATAGACCGAATCTTATCGCGGGCGAAGTCCGCCACCACCTTGTTCGACTTCGGGTCAACCAGGATGTCGTCGAAAGTCTCAAAAATGAAGCGGAAGCCGCCAGTCTCCCAGCCCCACTCAAGGATCTTCTGGGCTTCTTCAGCAGTGACGTCATGTATCGTCCGGCCGGCGGGCTGCATATCAAACCCAAAGAAGTGCTTTCTGCACTGTTCCCAAATTCGATCGTAGTCTGCGCGAATACCTTGTCGCTGCTCATCGCTTAGCGTGTAGTTTCTGGCAGGAAGAACGTAGTTCGGAGTCCGCTGGAAAACTGTCACCTCGGCAGCGGTGTGGGCGATTACGGGGATAATTTGCACAGCCGTCGCGCCGGTGCCGATTACGGCAACCTTCTTGTCCTTGAAATCCACGCCCTCATGAGGCCACCGGCCTGACACATGCCATTCGCCCTGGAAGTCTGCGAGACCGTCAAAGTCAGGCTTGTACGGAACGTTCAACGGCCCCGCTGCCGGTACAAAATAGGTACACGTTAGTGTGTCGCCCGCGTCGGTGTGGACCGTCCATATCTGCTTCTCTTCGTGGAACTCGGCTGCGGTGACACGAGTATGAAAGCGGATGTCCCGACGTAGATCGAGGCGATCTGCGAGAAAGTTCAGGTACCCGAGGGCTTCCGGCTGGGTCGGGTACCGTTCGGTCCAGTTCCATTCTTCCTGAATTTCGGGGATCGGGAACGCATACATCCAGCTCTCGCTATCAGTACGGGCTCCGGGATAGCGATTCCAGTACCATGTGCCACCCACATCGCTCCCGGATTCGATCGCGACCGCCGATAGGCCGAGTTCACGCATCTCGTGCAACATGCGGAGCCCCCCGAAGCCTGCTCCCACGATCACTGTGTCGAATTCCGTCGGTGAATCGGGTGCGCCGTCATGCGACTTTTCATTGAGCACCGTCATAAGTGAGATCTCCTTGCAGTCCAAGAGGTGCGCCAGCTCGACGTCCTCGGCCACCTCGTTGGCGTGGCGCCGATGCGAACTCGACGTGATGCGCCTCACATCAAAACATGACTCGATCCGCGAGTCAAGAGTGGCGAGTCAGGCCACGCACGCGGCTCCCTACCGCCGGTCGCGAAGTCGCAGGAGGCGGGTAGGTCTGCCGCCTCGGCGCGTGACTCCTGAGTCAAGTAGCGGAATGGAGTCTCTCGGGTTGCACTGATTCCAGCCGGAGTTCCGCACTGTTGGCGGCCTGAGTTTCTTCAACGCTGTCTCGCCCAGCGGCCCGCCAGGATTGGAAGGCGTTGATCCGGTGAGTCGGTGAGTGTGGCGCAGTCTCCGCACAAGCGTCGCGATCGCGGCCAGTCACGAGCTACGACGGCCGCGGTTCTGCTTCGAGGTAACCAACTCTCCGGCCAGTGCTTGAGCAGTCACTAAGCCGGGTGCTGGAGGTAGTTGGATGAAACTCGAAGATCTCCGGCCCGGGCCGCCCACTCCGGGAACCGGGGTACGTGCGCAGTGCATTGTCGGACCCGCACCTCGATTACGCGCCTTTCTCGGTGGCGACCACGTGGTTGGTGGCGTCCAAGTATTCGGCCTCGCTCAGGGCCGCCTCGAGAACCCGCGCATACGGCAGGCGCAGTTCAGTAGCCATTCGGTCGAGGGTCGGGCGGGCCGGCATACCGCGCAAGCTGTGGGTGCGCCACAGGTGCAGGTTCTGGCGGGTGCGCCCGATTCTGCGGGCCAATTCGGCCTCGCCCACGCCATAGGCGCGCTTGTGGGCGTCGATGAGCTCGACCAAGAGAGGGGCCTTCATAGCCCTAAGTCTCCGCCAGGGCCACAGGCGGCAAGGAGTAGTTAACGGTTACGTCGAAAACTAGCGGAAGATCTGCGTATCAGCTCCGTGCGTATTGGTGTCCGCCGAATGTCGAACACCAACTTGCGTACCTACTCGTTTGGTCGAAGCGCCGGCAGTGACGGCCGCCCAGTCGAATCGAGGCCCTCGGGAGCCCATTTCGTCTATTTATTCAAGGATGCATCGAATGAGACGACGCGATGACCTATGCAGGTCAACGACGTCTCGGAGCTCGTGATTCGATCACCTTGAGGCACGGTGTCCGCGCCAATTCTGGTCGATGACCTCGCCCGGGACTGGATGATTTCGCAGGCAGAGACCTGCCTGGGGGTTGCGCGTAAGGGGAGCGCGCAACGTCCGGCGGATGATTCACCTGATGCAATACGCAGACATCGTTGGCTTGTCATAATATAAGTTATCGGCGTTAACTCGTAGCCGGTCGAGCGCCACTGGTGCGGGACGTCATCGCCGACCCGGGCCGAGGAAGAACGACTGTCCCGGCAATTGTCAGCGGCTTGGGCTCAGGCGCGGCGAGTGAGGTGGCGGGAGAGCTCGCCGGGTCCATGTGTTGCACTTGGTCGTGCTACACGCGACTCGCTGGTTTGCGGCCTGGCGACGGGCTTGTCTGTTTTTTGCCTGCGCGACTCGGATTTTTCAGTCCGTGAGGTGGAGCGGTCTTTTGAGGCCGTCGGCGTTTCGAAGCCAACTGGGTAGGAGGGCTGCGACTTCATCGGCGAGGGCTGCCGGGGATATGGAAGCGCTTCCTAGCCAGTCCATGATGAGCGTCATGACACCTCCGACAACGAACAAAGCGGCAGTGCGTGCGTCGACTGGCAGTGGCTGGTTTAAGGCTGCGATTGAGGCCTCGAAGTGATCGACAAGCACCGTCCGTAGTTCCGCCTCAGCCGGGTGGGGCTTGCCTCCGTTCGCACTCAGTAATGCTCGGCAGAGTGCTTGGTGGGCGTCCAGATGGGTGAATAAATCTCGCAGGCTGGCAGTTGGGCCTGTGACTTCGGTTCCGAGGCCTGTGGAATCGGACTTGGCTACGGTGTGGAACGTGAACAGGATGTCGCGCAGAGCGGCGACCCCGACTTCGTCGATGTCCGCGAAGTGGCTATAAAACGTGCTTCGGCTGACGCCTGCTGTGCGAACCAAGTCCGCAACGCTTACCGGGTGGCGCCCCCGCCTGATCTCCTCTTCGAACGTCTCCAGCAGTAGCCGCCGACTGCGCTGTGCCCGTGGGTCATCTGGGTTGCCTTCCCGCATGAAGATCGCGGGCGGAACTCCTGTCAGCGCCACGTAAGGAGAATACCTGAAGTTCTATCGTACAGATGTCCGATAGTGCTACCGTGGTCGTGATGCAAGACACACCCGTGATGGGTCGGCATCTCAGTACTTACAGTCGCCGGTTTCGTCGGCATGTCGAAGGAGATAAGAAGTGGCTATCGCTCTGGACGCCGAAGTTGGCGCGGTCTTGATGGAAGCTGCGGCGGCCGGTACGGCACCGGTAGCAGAACGAGGTGATGCCGCCGCCCTTCGCGCCATCACCAATGCAACCCTGGGGGCCGTGTACGGACAGATCCCGGCAGGTGAGGCTGTGACCAGGTCGGATTTCGAAATAGAGGCGGACGATGGCGCAGTCGTCCCTGTGCGCTGGTATGTCCCAGACGGGCGTTCGAGCGACAGTGCCGTGGTGTATGCGCACGGCGGCGGGATGATCTGCGGGTCGATCGAGTTGTACGACAAGATGGTTGCCCATTACGCCCAGCTCACGGGTGTGGCGTTCCTATCTGTTGACTACCGCCTGGCTCCCGAGAATACGGGTGAGCGTCTCGCTAAGGATGTCTATGCCGCCCTGAACTGGCTACTTGGGGAGTGCGACGCTTTGGGTGTCGATCCGCGTCGGGTGGCAATCATGGGAGACAGTGGTGGAGGGGGAGTTGCTGCCGGGGCCGCTATCCTTGCCCGCGACAGCGGTGTTCCGCTGGCCCGGCAGATCTTGATTTATCCGATGCTCGATTCGCGAAATCTCCGCCCGGATCCGGAACTCGCCCCTACCGCGACATGGACTTACGACGACAACTTCACGGGGTGGAATGCGCTGCTGCCGGACGAGTCAATGGTGTCTGCGATTGCCTCGCCTGCTCACCTCGAGGACTTCTCTGGTTTGGCGCCCAGCTTCATCGACGTGGGCGACCTCGATATTTTCCGCGACGAGAGCATCGAGTACGCACAGCGACTTCTTCGCTCCGGAGTGTCATGTGAGCTACACGTGCGATCCGGTGCACCCCACGCATTCGAGTGGCTGGCACCTCAGGCGGCGGTTAGTCGCCAGTCGCTCGACGACCGCCTTCGGGTAATCAGGGGGCTTTGAGGGGGTGTCCCAGTCAAACTAGGGTGTGTCTCCCAAGTGGCGTAACCAGGTGAGGATTGCGCAGAGGCTGAGGCGGCTCGGTAGGTGATCGAGTTTGTCGTAGCGGGTGGCCAGGGCTCGCGATTGCTTTGGTTATTCGCTCTTCTGAGGACCTGGTCGCCGGCGACGCCGAGTTCGCAGACCTCGGCGGCGATGGCTTCGTTGAGGTCGTCCAGGCTCGCGAAACGCCGATCGGCCAGGCGGCCGATCACCTAGTTCGCCCACCACCTTCACTCCGCCCTCGATATGCCCCTCGTCCTTGTTATCCCGAGTTCGGGATAACCGCGACAAGGCGAGCACGGAGAACACAGTGGCGCACGTGGCGACCTGGGTGATCGCCGGCCTACGGGACCGGACGTTTCACACGGTGCCCGAACTGGCAGAGGCGATCGGTGAGCGGATGGACGCCTACAACCGCGAGCCGTTCCAGAAACGCCCTGGCTCAAGGCTCGAGGTCTCCGCCGCCGAGGTCTGTGCCAACACGCCGCCGCCACTCAGTAGCTAACGGGGCGAGGAGGGGCTGATGCACGAGCAGGTGACATCTGAACTGGCTTGCCCTGCCGGGGCGGCCTGGAAGGATGCTGTTGTGCCCAAGCCCTACTCCCAGGAGTTCCGCGACGACGTCGTCCGCGTCGCCCAGGCCCGCGAAGAGGGTGTGACGCTCGAGCAGATCGCCGCCGACTTCGGAATTCACCCCATGACGTTGCAGAAGTGGATTCGCAAGGCCGACGTCGAGGCCGGAATCAAGCCCGGCACGACCGCCGCAGCGTCCCAGGAACTGCGAGAGGCCAAGCGGGGTGTGCGCCTGCTGGAGCAAGAGAACGAGGTCCTGCGCCGCGCTGCTGCCTACCTGTCCCAGGCGAATCTGCCGGGAAAAGGTGGTACCCGCTCGTGAATGAGCTGGCCGCTGACAGGATCCCCGTCGCGGTGGCGTACCGGGTACTCAGGAGCACTCGCCAGCCCTAGTACCGGTGGCTCAAGAACCCGGTCACCGACGCCGAGCTCGCCGGGGCGCACCGCGCCAACGCCCTGTTCGACGCCCACCGGGAGGACCCGGAGTTCGGCTACCGCTACCTCGCCGACGAAGCCGAATCCGCTGGCCAGAGGATGTGCCGGCGAACGGCGTGGCGGATCTGCTCGGCCGGCGGCTGGTCCAGCGTCATCAGTGAGAACGGCCGGGACCGGCACCGTAATGCCGGCCCGCCAGTGCACGACGATCTGGTCGAGCGGGCCTTCACCGCAGCCAGCCCAACGAGTTGTGGCTGACAGACATCACCGAGCACTGGACAGTCGAGGTCAAGCTCTACCTGCGCGCGATCAAGGACGTCTCGGAATCGTTAGCCCACTCGCTGAGCAGGTCTCGCGGATCATTCCGCGCAGACGGTGTGTCCGTATGACTCATCGCTCTCCTCGCACCCTGAGCGCGAGGCCAGACGCGACCATGCGACTCACTTTAGACCCTATTCTTAGTGCGCCGCTGAGCCCAGGCTTTCGGACTCGGGGGCGATCGGATTAACCGGCCCAAGGAATTGCATCCCTCCTCAATCGAATGGCTGAACCCCAAGCACCTAACTGGCAGTTGCGTAGGCCTGTATCACGTTGGCGGGGATGCGTCCGCGGTCGGAGACGTCGTAGCCATTCTCGCGAGCCCATTCGCGTACCGCCTTGGTGTCTGCAGGCGAGGTCTTTCCCGTGGTCTTGCGCGCAGCTTTGGTCTTAGCGCCGGTGACGCGGTGGCCGGCCTCGATGTATGGGGCCACGGCCTCTCGGAGTGCCTGGGCGTTGTCGTCGCTGAGGTCGATGGAGTATTCCTTGCCCTCAAAGGCGAACGAGATCGTGTTTGCGCTTTCGCCTAGGTCGGTTCCGTCGATGTCGTCGGTGTATCTGACCTGGAAGTGCTGAGCCATAGATCTGTCCAATCTTGATGCGTCAACTGCTGCGGTGAATTATGCCCGCTGCGCCAAATTCGAGCCGGTTGCCACTGAGAGCTCTAGCCGTTCGAGCCGAGTGCGAAGTGGCACGGTATCCGCTTTCGAGCCGTCTGCTGGGCGTGGCTGATGGCGCACTGGCGGTCTCGACGGCCGTCGGGGGTTGCTGAATGGTGGCATTTGAGTAGCATTGGTGGTGCTGGGCAGGGTGCCCGTAGTCGTCTACCGCCGTGATTGGCGGTGGCTGGAGAGCTGGCGCAAGGGGGTTCGGGCGATGGCCGTGGTGGATCAGGCGATCTTGGCGCATACCGAGACCATGAAGCTGTCGAGCGCGGAGTTAGCGCGTCAGCTGGTGCAGCATCTCGGGCCGACTGTGGTGGCGGTGGCCGCGGGTGTGCGGGACAAGAAGCTGCCGTACAAGTGGTCGGCCGACGGTGGTCCGGTGCCGCGGGATGGCGCGTTGCAGCGGTTGCAGGTGGCGCACCGGGCGTGGGTGGCGATCGCGACGTCCGAGGGCGCCGATGTCGCTCGGGCGTGGTTCATCGGCGCGAACCCCCGGTTGGATGAGCAGCCGCCGTTCATGGCGATCGCGGCGGGCAAGTTCAAGCCGGTGATGAGTGCTGCCGCGGCGTTCGTCGACGGCACCGACAACTAATACTCGCTCCGTGGCCCTGGCCTGCGGTCCTGTCCGGCCAGCGGTGGAGGGCCACCTAGGGTGGTCCGGGTGAGTATGAGCACCGGTAGAGGATGCCGCCTGTGACAGGCGAGGTCACGGTCTGCGAGAACACGGGACTGGCGCTGTTTCCGGCCGGCGGCCAGTCGGTTTGTCGGTTGGCTAAACCTTCCTATGGGGTGCTCAATCCGCCGGCCAGGGGCGTGAGTAGCAGCGAGGACCGGGCGGGGTGGAACCGTTTCGATTTGCCCGGCGAGCAGACCATCTATTGCGCCAGTAGCGCCGAGGGCGCGTACGGCGAGGTGCTGGGCGCGTTGAAGGTGGGTGGCCCCTACCGGGCGCAGGAGTATCTAGATGATCCGGGCGCCGATGATCTCTACGCTCTGATCGCACGCGAGTGGAACGATCTGGGGGTTCGGCCACCCGGCGTGGTCGACATCCACTGGTTGTACGCCCACCGCTTGTACACGGTGGCACTGCCGGCATCGGGATGGTTCGTGGAGATCGAACACGCACGCACCATCACCTACCTGGCCTCGCATATTCCGGTGTCACTGTGGGAGCGAGGGATCGACGAGATCACCGTGGCGCAGACGCGAAGCGGGGACCGTCATCTGACGACCGAACTGGCCGCCACGCTGGCGGCTGCCCCACTGGTGGGTGGCGTGCGGGCGCTGGGCGTGCACTACTTCTCCAAGCACGGCACGCAGTGGTCCTGCTGGGCGGTGTGGCTGCGCGACGATGTTGCCGGGGCTCTGGACGCAGGCCCGGGCCAACCGGTCGCGCCGCCGGCCGACAATGCCGCATTGGCAGCCGTGCTGGACATCTACAACCTCACCGCCCGATAGCCTCAGCTCCCATTCGCCGCGAGCCTTCTGGCCGGCGCCCAGCGGCCCCATCTGGCTCGTCGCCGCAGGCGCCTGCACCGACTGACACCCATTCCCCACGGTCGTTGCGCCACGCCTCGCCCGGGCTACCCATCGAACGTGGGGTGCGGTAACTTCGGTAACTAGAAACGTTTCCAGTTACCCGTTACCGTGTACCCGAACCGGAGGGGCTGTCATGTCGACGTCGGAGAAGATTGCTCGCGCCTATGGGGTGCTCCTGGCGCGGGGCGAGAAGGTCACCGTGCGGGCGGTGCAGCGCGAAGCGGGGGTGCGGATCGGCGAGGTGGCTGCGTGGATGCGTGAGCATGCCGGCGGGGCGGCCGGGGATGTGCCGGCGGCGCCGGATTTGTCGGAGGCGATGTCGGCGATGGTGGCCTCGGTGTGGGCTGTGGCGTGGAAGCGGGCCGCGGAGCAGGCGGACGAGGCGACCGCGGTGGCGCTCGATGCTGCTCGCGCGGGTGAGGCTCACGCCCTGGAGGCGGCCGAGCAGGCTGCTGCAGAGCGGGACGAGGCAGTCGCGTCCCGCGACCGCGCACTCGGCGAACTCGAAGGGATGCGCGGCGAGGTCGAGCAGCTGCGCGGTCAGCTCGAGGAAACGCGCCAGGACGCCGCCGTCGCACGCGCCAAGGCCGAGGAGTCCGACCGGGCACGGGTCCGGGCGGAGGCCACCTCGGACACACTGCGGGAGGTGCTGGATTCGCTGCGCGAGGCCGCCCGCACGCCGGGCCAGCCGGGCGAGTCCTAGTGGAGCTAGCCAGTGCACGGGGGCGCTGACTGTCGGGGGGAGAAGTCACACTGCAGGTCAACCGAAAACCTGTCGGCACGAGCCGCGCCCACGAATGGGTGCTCTGCTGCGAGCAGACGGGCGGCAAGGGGGAGTCCTGATGTGGGATCTGACCACGGCGCTGCAGGCTACCGCGGTGGTCGCTGGCGGCGCCTTGGCCCTGCCTCCGCCTCGCGCGTGGGGCCGGTGGGTTCTGCGCAGTGATTGGGCTGCTCGGTGTGCT